>JBJELL010000355.1:0-1608 GCA_051879115.1 Lachnospiraceae bacterium | reverse complement strand
TCTTTCATTAGACGGACTTCTTAGAAAATCTGTTGAATTTTGAAAAGACACATATAATCACAGATAGCAAAGACATACTCCTAGAAATTTTTGCATGGTGGTAACGGAATACCACATATTATCAAAAAAATTCATGATATATTTAAAATGAATACCATCTTCCGATAACCTATTCTATCAGCAGCAAAATGATTATGCGACAACCTCCTTATCAATCCCTCTTTTTCACGTAAACCAACTGATTATGGCTGTCTTTGGCTGTTTCTCTCCGTACTTCAATGTCTTTAAATGAATCTATCAGATTGCTTAATTTTGCAAATCCATAGTTACGGCAGTCAAAGTCCGGATAGAGCTTTAGTACCATATTTCCAAGCTCTCCTAAGAACATCCATCCGCTCTCATCGGAATGTTCATTCAGCAGAGAAAATATGGTTGCTTTGATTTCTCTCAGATTTGTAATCGGAACAATATCTGTCTCTAACTCTTTTTTCTTTGTCTGTTTTGCGGCCTTACTCTTTCCTTTCTCACTCATCTCGTTCATAACGCTGCGCATGAGAATATCAAGCTGCTTGAACTGGTCACAGGCTTTGACAAAAGGTGACGGGGTTTTACTCTCTCCCATTCCAATTACATATTTTCCCGATTCTCTAAGGCGCATAGCCAGTTTGGTAAAGTCGCTGTCGGAAGATACTAAAACAAAACCGTCTATATCTCTGGTATACAAAATATCCATAGCATCAATAATCATAGCTGAATCCGATGCATTTTTTCCGGTGGTATAACTGTACTGTTGGATTGGGGTTACAGAATTTTCAAGCAGACATTCTTTCCATGTGTTTTTCCCAATCTCTGTCCAATCCCCATAGATTCTTCGGATACTGACATTTCCAAAGGCTTTTGTCTCTCTTAAGATTAAGTCTATGTATTTTGGGGATACGTTGTCTGCATCAATTAAAAGTGCATATTTCTTTTCTTTGTCCATTTTATTCTCTCATTCTTTCCGGTTTATTTTTTAAGGATTACAGTTTTTACATGGTTCGTAGCCCATATTTATCAGTTCGCTCCGGCTCTTTGCCGATTCTTCACAGTTTTTTTCTTTTATCTGCACTACACTTTTGCAGGATGGCAGATGAATTTTTTTCGTATTGGTGTTCAAAATATAATAGGTTTCCTCTGTGGTTACTGCACCATCCGTCTCCTCTTCCCGGTCTGACTCTAGAGGCTCTCCGGCTTTCCACGAAGTATCTGAGTCACAGTTCCAGATAATGTTCTCACCATCGGAGATGGCAGTAATGCTTCCCTGTTGGTCGGTACGAAATACCTCAATTCCCCGCTGGCGCAAACGGTTTAATACCTCTGCATGGGGATGTCCATAGGAGTTGTCCTCTCCACAACTGATAACAGCATAGGATGGATTCACCACTTCTAAAAATCCTTCGGTGCTTGCGGAACTGCTTCCGTGGTGTGCCACTTTATAGACATCTGCTTCAAGGGGAAATCCATTTTCCTGCATTTCCGCTTCCGATTCTTCTTCTGCATCCCCGGTAAACAAAAATCTTGTATCTCCATATTCTAACATAAGCGCTACGGAATAGTTATTGGCATTGT
>JBJELL010000354.1:0-1613 GCA_051879115.1 Lachnospiraceae bacterium | reverse complement strand
TCACTTAGCGAATGAGAATGGAGAGGTTTTAGAACAGATAGCCGTAAACACCGGTGATAAATCTATGGCTGCTGCTTGCTTGGAATTAGCCGCTATTTGTAAAAATCAGTTATCAGAAGAGGAAATTATTGCATTCATGACCAGTGATATGGTAGCCACGGAAATGGCAAATTGGGCATTGGGAGAGATATGGAAAGAGGTAGTTGATGTTGTATCCGGTTACGGTATTGCAATTTCTGTAGGACAGAGTTTGGGAAAATGGTCTTCAGGATTATTATTTTCTACGGATAAGGAAATAGAGACTTATTACGAGATGTGTGCATTGTATGATTTTGAAAATGAGTTGCGGAAAGTGGTGTCTTCTTATGCGAATAAATATAAATCTTCAAAGACACAGGAAAATGCAGTGTTATATAATACTTCTTTTGAATTGTTGCTAAAGACCTTTGAATTGGGATGTGATATTTCGGTTACTTATGCAGAAGCTAATTATGACAGTGGTTTGGTCAATCTGTTTGTCAGCTATGTGTTTGGAAATCATGAGAAGTATGAAAAATATAAAGAGTCATTAAATAGTATTAAAAATGAGATTACATGGCTGCATAATTTTGCTAATGGGGATTTGTACAATGCTTATCGTGATACATATTGCATAGATGTTGCAAATGAGATTGGGATGGAATCGGTAACCGTGGAAACAGAGAAGGAATCCGTTGAAACCACACTAGGAGATTTGAAACAGAATATATTTGCATGTTGTGATGTTATAATAGAAGATGATTTAGTGCTTTCAGGCGATATGGAAACATATGGAACAGTTTATTTAAAGAGCGGAACAGTTCATCTAAATGGATATACACTAACAATTGGAGGAGACTTGATTCAATCTGGGGGAACAGTAAAAGTAGGAGGGGGACATTTAGAAGTAGGAGGAGACTACCGGGTACAGAGCCAGAACATAGACAGTGTTGGGGATGTGAGTTATGGAACAGCTAGTGTGGCATATCTATACATGACAGAAGGAAATGACTATGTGACTGTGGAAGGAAATTTCGTGATGCAGTCAAACGGAGACAATAAAGGAAAACTGACAGCTGGAACAATGGAAGTAAAAGGAGATTTTGTACAGAAAGGGGGAAATTCGTATAATTTTGCAGCAAGCGGAACCCACACTGTAATCCTGAACGGAACAAAAAAGCAGACAGTATCGTTTGCCCATTCATCAAGCGGATTTAATCAGTTAGATATGCAAAATGAAAATATTGAATTTCAGACAGACTTATACATAAAGGGATTCAAAGCAACTAGAGATATTGTATTAGATTTGAAGGGAAAGCATGAGGTTGAAATCAATGGAACACTAAATCTGAATGGATATAAACTCATTGCAGATGGAGACTTGAAATTAAAGTCAGGAGAAATTAATTTGAATGGGGGAAGCATGTTTGTAGCAGGAAATCTGGTATCAGATGGAACAATCAATATAAACAGAGGAGAACTGTCTGTAACAGGAAATCTGATAGAGGAAGTAGGAACAGTAAAAATAGGAGGAGGAAGATTAGAAGTAGGAGGAGACTACCGGGTACAGAGCCAGAACATAGACAGTGTTGGGG
>JBJELL010000353.1:0-6364 GCA_051879115.1 Lachnospiraceae bacterium | reverse complement strand
CTTCTGTATGAAAAACAGCTTCCCGCTGCATTGGATTTAAATTATCGTACATATTATTTCCTTTCCTTATCCATTTGTCTCTGTTCAAGGCTAGCATTTTTCTGATTCAGTGTCAATGTTCTAAAAGGATTTCCATACTGGAATTTTTACACTTTAAATTGTGAAAAAACTGTTTACTTTAAAACTTTAGTATGCTAAACTTTTAGTAAGTTCGATGGAACAAAAGATTTACTAAAAGGAGATTGAGAATATGAGTAAAAATGTTCATACGGACGCAGTCAATCATTTATTCGACGCTATTCTTTCTTTAGAAAATAAGGAAGAATGTTACCGTTTTTTTGAGGATGTCTGCACTGTAAACGAATTGCTCTCTCTGTCACAGCGCTATGAAGTAGCCCGGATGTTACGTGCACAGAAGACCTATTTGGATATTGCTGAAAAGACCGGAGCTTCCACAGCCACCATCAGCCGCGTCAACCGCTCTTTGAACTATGGAAATGATGGATATGACATGGTATTTGAAAGAATTCATGTAGACGATATAGAATAGAATAAGAAGTCTAAAAAGGGAGATGTGTGTTGCACATCTCCTTATTTTTTACTGTTTTTCTTAGTCTCTTTTTTCTTTTCCGTTTCCGGCATTGCATCAATCATCTTTTCAATGAGCATCTTTTTCACATAGACGTCAAAACTCAGCTCACAGATAAATGCAAAGGTCTGCAAATACTCCACATCCTCTTTTGAAAGCCCCTCATATTCTAAGAAAGTCTTCTGGCTCGTATTATACTTCCTTGCCAAATCCTTAAGCATATGATTTGTCTCTTCGTTTTCTAATCCAAATACCTCCTGATAAATCTCTGACATATCTATCGGACCTTTGGATTTTTTTCCGAAATACTTGTCCGTAATCGGATTTAAAATCTGCTGGATATCACTAATGCTTAAAATGTTTTTAAAGTAATAAATAAATATCAGACAAAGAACATGTTCCTTAGAATACTTCTTTTTTTCCGGAGGCGGTAACAGATTATTCTTCGCATAATTGTTAATCATGGTCTTGGTTAAAATCTTATCATCGGGATACCGTTTCGATGCCTCTAACTGAGAGTCCATAAAGGTGGTTACCTGATCCATATAAAGGTCGATATTCGGTAAATCCTCCGGTTTTACATAATCTATCTGATGCAATGTCTTTAATATGCTGTTTAAGAAATCTTTCATATCTAACATTATAAGTTCACCTCAGAACTTATTATATAGTATTGAAAACTACTTGTAAAGACCTTGAGACTAAAATACCTTGTGAATATAGTAATTCAAATACTCTTTTAAAAGTTCCGGTCTGGCATTCACTACCAGCTCCTGTGGAAATTCCATCTCCTCTAAGACGCTCATTGCCTGTTCATGATTTCCAACAGTTAAATCTAAATGTGCATCGGAATTTATCACAACCGGCACCCGGTATTCTTTGCAGAGTTCTAACATTTGATAATAGGCTTCTTTTGGATTGCCCCGGTAACTTGTTGGAAGCAAAGAGGAATTATTTACCTCTAACAGAACGTGGTGTTCCTTTGCACCCTGAACTAACTCCTTATAATCAATGGGAAATCTGCCATCGTCAGGATGTCCGATAATATTGACATACGGATTTTTCATTACGTTTAAATATGCTTTTGTATTCTCCATTCTTGTTCCACTGGTATAACAAGGCAGATGAATGCTTGCAATTCCCAAATCCATTTCTGAGAGGACTCTTTCGGTCATATCTATGTGACCTTCTGCATCTAAAATATTTAACTCTACACCATGTAAGACTGTCATTTCATCATACTTCCTTGGAAGTATGCGAAAATTTTGAAAATACATTTCGGTACAGCTTCCATTCATTCTTGGCGCATGTTCTGTTATGGCGTAGACTTCAAGTTTCTTAGCCTTCGCTGCTGCTATCATCTCATTCATGGTATTATATGCATGTCCACTTGCAATGGTATGGGTATGCAAATCTACAAGGTCTTTCATCTCTTCACTTCCTTCAATTTCTTAAAAACTTCCACTGGAACCTCCATGGGAACGTCCCGACGAACTGGTATGTATACTGCTTCCACCCGATCCGGTATCTTTTGGTTTTGCAGTCCGCGTTACTCTCCGGTATAAGAACATATCTCTGCTGTTTGTAATATTCATACTGCCGTCTTTCACATAGCTCATAGCCGACATCTGTTTACGGACGGTTTTCAGCTGCATCCTCATATATCCGGTAATCACAAATGCAATAATGGCACCGATGATGATCGATTTCCATATCCAGGACTTAGATAAAGGTTCCTTTGGAAGATTGTCCACATCATATGGTTCTCCCTCTGCCGCCTGTGTCAAAAGTTCATCGCAAAGTTCTGCATAGGTAGTAAATGCCTCTGCATAATTTCCGGCACTTAAGTCCGGCAGAAACTGATCCGCCATATAATCCTGTCCGGCATCTGTAAAAGCCGTAATTCCATACCCGTAAGTACTGATTGCCCACTCACGTTCTTCCATACTGACTAAAAACAGGATTCCGTCATCCCCACTGCCCATGCCGTATCCATTATAATCATAAAAATCATCTGCATAAGCGGTAACATCCTCTCCATCTAGAGAGTCCACAGTTACTACTGCGACATCACATTCCTGTCTCTCACTGATTTCGTCTAATGTATCTGACAATTCCTCTTCTTCAGAATCCGTTAAGATATCCGCCTCATCTACAAGACGTGGAAGCTGTCGTTCTTCTGGAATATAATCCTCTGCAGATACCGTCATTCCCCCTGAAAATCCAAGGGCAAATACCATCGCTATTGTTAAAATCCTCTTTCTCATCTTTTGCCCTCCTAAAATAGAAAATGTCCTAATGCTGCAATTCCATAGATGACAATACTGCATAAAGCAGTAAGTCCAAGGGTCCATTTCCAGTATGCCTTATGATCCACCGGAAGGTTCCCTACAAATTTGCCGGTCTGTCCATTCATTGCAAAGGTGAACTTTTCTCCCTGCCAGGTGGTATTCAATATCCACACCGGATAGAGGGCATATTTTGCTTTTCCTCCATTCAGACTTATATTGCTTCTTTCCGGCACAACTCCCTGATAGCCGTGTATGGTCGACTCAAAGGCTCCTTCTGTGCTGTGTTTAATTCTCTCATTGGCTCTTTCGATACTTTCCTCTGCCGTAACATCGTACTTATCTGCAAGATATCCTGCAAGATATGCGGTCTGGAAATCCACTGCTTCTGAAAAATCGTATGGCTCTATGGATTCCATTAAATCATCTTCCATCTTCGTAGAACCATCCACCGGAACTCTTTCAAATTCAATGCTTCCCGCACGCTGTATCTTATAATAACTCGTCTCGGTATAATTATAGTCACCACTGCTCCACATTCTGACTCTGGTTCCGTTATACCAGATATTTGCATCTGCTTTTGTATCAAACAACCAAAACGGTACATAAATTCCCTTTATCTCATCAATGTGATTCTCATCCTTAAAAATCTTCGGCATCAGGCGTTTTCCCTTTAAGTAATTCTGGTATGCCGCCTTTGCTGCTTTTTTATCCAATTTAAACGGTATGACATAATCAGGACGCAGTTCCCCTGATAAACGCTTTGTCATTACCACCTGATTGCCGCAATACGGACAACTCGTAGCTGCCGTATTCTCATCTGCAACAATTTCTCCTCCACAGGACTGACAGGTGTAGACATTCATTCCCTCCTGTTCGCCTTCCTGCCATTCGCTTCCCATCATGGTATCCCATGTCATGTCTTCCTGTACGTTTTTTTCTAATTCCGCATCGTATTCTTTGAGTGCTTCCATATCTACTTCCGTATCACAATACGGACATTTCATCTTCTGTGCACCGCTGCTGAATTCGAGTGCGCCGCCACAGGCAGGACATTTATACTCCATTACATCTGCCATATGTATTCCCTCTCCTTCTGTTTCTCTTATTTTATATCGTTTTCATCAAATGGGTCTCCGCATTCCGCACTCCGAACAGAATTTACCCTTGTTTACAGTTCCACAGGAACATACCCATCCATCAGCCGGTTTCGGGCTTCCACATTCAGTACAGAATTTTGCAGTATTTACGGTTCCGCATGTACATTTCCAGCTATTATCCACCGATGCTGCTGTCTGTGGCTGCTGTGCCTGAGCCTGTGCCTTCTGCTGTGCCCCCATCTCAAATAAACTCTGTGCATTCATTCCACCGCCTGCCTGATTGAGCATTCCCATGCCCATAAATCCAGTCATGGCTCCGCTCTCGTTTGCTGCTGCTAACTTCATTGCATCCGCCTGTGCTCCGGTCAGTGTAGCCGCTGCCATCGTCGGATCACGCATAATTGCAGTACGCTGTGCCTGCTTAATCATCTGGGCATCTTCTTCCGGTAAAGTTACGGAATTCATAGCAATAGAAACCACGGTAAGTCCTCTTAACTCAGACCATTTTTTCGTCAATGCTTCATTCATTGCCCCACATAATTCTTCTACGTGTCCCGGAATTGCATTCGGTCTGATTTCCATTTCAGAAATCTTTGCAAATGCCGGCTGAAGGGCACTGATGAATTCTGTCTTTAACTGGGTATCGATTTCTTCTCTTGTATATTCCGCCTCTACATTTCCGCATACATTTGTATAGAATAAGAGCGGGTCTGTCATCTTATAGGAATAGACTCCATTACAACGAACGGATACATCAATATCCAATCCGATGTTACGGTCTACCACACGGAATGGAATCGGATTCGCCGTACCAAATTTGTTGTCTATCAATTCTTTGGTATTGAAATAGTAGACTCTCTGATCTTTTCCGGTATCTCCACCGTAGGTAAATCTCTTTCCAATGGTCTGAAATGTATTTCGGATTCCTTCCCCCAGACTTCCGGTAAAAATGCTCGGTTCTGTAGAGGTATCGTAGGTGTATTCCCCCGGTTCTGCACAGACTTCTACGATTTTTCCCTGTTCTACAATCATCATACACTGTCCGTCTGCTACTGCAATTCCGGAACCGTTAGAGATGATGTTGTCATTTCCTTTTTTATTTGAGGAACGGGAGGTAATTTGTTTTTTTCCTTTTGTTACTAATACCTCTTTGTCTAAGGAGTCACAGTAGAAAAATTCTTTCCACTGGTCGGCAAGGGTTCCCCCTGCTGCTCCTACTGCTGCTTTGATTAATCCCATAGTCTTTTTCCTTTCGTTGGTAGTTGATTTATTTTTCGTTCAGTTTTTTCTCTATGAGTATACCATATTTCTTAGGTGTGTGTCTTTATTCTCACAGCTTTTTTCTTTTTGCATAGACTAAATAAAAGTATATGAAACAACTGGAGACATTTATGAAAAGAAAATGCATCTGCCTGTTCTTAGTGCTCTGTATGATGCTCTCTCTGTTCGGATGTAAAAAAGATTCCAACGAAGAACTTACCAAAGTAAAATTAAATGAAGTTGCCCACTCTATTTTTTATGCTCCCATGTATGTAGCGATTGAAAAAGACTATTTCAAAGAAGAAGGCATTGACCTAGAACTCGTTACCGGATTCGGTGCCGATAAAACAATGACTGCCCTCCTGTCCGGTGAAGCGGATATTGGCTTTATGGGACCGGAAACCACTGTCTACACCTACAACGAAGGTGCTAACGATAAGGTTGTCAACTTTGCCCAGCTTACCCAGAGAGCCGGAAACTTTCTGGTTGCAAGAGAAAAAATGTCTGATTTCAACTGGGAGGATTTAAAGGGAAAAACAGTTCTTGGCGGTCGTGCAGGTGGTATGCCGGAGATGGTTTTTGAGTATGTCTTAAAAGAAAAAGGAATTGACCCTTCAAAAGATTTGAAAATTGATCAGAGCATTGATTTTGGAAGTACGGCTGCTGCCTTTTCCGGCGGAAGCGGGGATTTTTCTGTAGAGTTTGAACCGGGTGCTACTAGTCTTGAAAAGGAAGGGGCTGGCTATGTTGTAGCTTCTGTAGGGGTAGAATCCGGCTATGTACCATACACTGCCTTTTCTGCCAAGGAAAGCTATATCGAAAAAAATTCTGATGTGATTTTGCATTTTACCAACGCCCTGCAAAAAGGAATGGATTACATCAACAGCCATTCTGCAGATGAAATTGCAAAGGTAATCGCACCGCAGTTCAAAGATACCGATGAAGAAACGATTGCCGTCATTGTGGAGCGTTATCTGGCACAGGATACCTGGAATACCGACCTTATTTTTTCTGAGGAAAGCTATGAACTTCTATTAGATATTCTAGACTCCGCAGATGTACTGGCTGCCCGTCCTCCTTATGAGGATTTGGTTACCACCTCTTATGCAAAAAAGGCTGCAAAATAA
>JBJELL010000352.1:0-6367 GCA_051879115.1 Lachnospiraceae bacterium | reverse complement strand
ATTGCCATAATCTTCTCATTGGTTTCCTTGTCGCTCTCACGGTCAAGTTTTTCAAGAATTTCTTCTAATTCCGTCTCTAACTGTTCCTGCACTTTGTCATGCGAAGCCTCAATTTCTTTGTCTACAATATGGGCAATTTCTTCCTGACTTAGTTCTGCAATTTTATCCAATTCATTTGGCGAGAGTTTTTCTGCTATAAAAAAACTTCCCACCATCAATATCAGTCCTGCCACAATCAGGCATATTTCTATTGCTGTCATATACTCTCCTTACACCCTGATATCAAATCCGCCCTGGGATGATTTTGGAATCACTTTCCCATCGCTTTTGATACCTTTTTTCTTTTTTGCACCACTTTTACTGTACTTATTTTTTCCTTCTTCTCTTGCGTCAAAGCGGTGTTCGTCTCTCTCCGTATCATTTGCATGGCGAACCTGGGAAGTATTCTTAGATTCCTGCTTTTTCATCTCCACCTGAATATTCTGCTGCTCAATAACAGGTTTTGCATCCTGCTGATGCTTCATCATTCCCACGTCATCTGTTCTTTGGATTGTTGCAAAATCTACTGGTCTAATGGTCATATCTGTTACTCCTTCCTTTCGGAATACTATAGGGTCATTCTGACAATCTCACCATTCTTTTTCATATATTGGCAGAAATTCTGCTCATCCTTAATCCGCATCTCCATATCAGAAACAGCAATTGTTACTCCGGAATAAATGGTCTTACGAATCAGTATTTTAGCACCGTTTGCAAGCATCAGTTCCTTTTGAAGTGCACTATACTCTTCCTTTAGCGGCTCTACCTCTTCTTTTTGTGCCTTAAATGTATAGGCAAGTTTTTGAACATAACCCATAATCTCAGGAGACAGTTGTTCTCCTGACTGTAATTTCTTTGTATAGGTCGCCAAAATCGTTTTTACCTTATCTAACTCCTCGGATTTTTCTGTAATCATTCCTTTTAACTGTTGGAAACGTTCCTTTTTTTTCGGGTCGGTTCCTACCTCTATCCTGGTATCGGAACCCATTTCGGAACCAATCGTCTGCGCCTCTACAAGTGCTCCTGCACGAATCAGACCTCCGGTAATGAATCCTTTCTTTCCGTTGGCATGTATCTCACTGTAAGCAGCTACCTGACTGTGAAGGATAGAATCTGTCTCTATAAAACCACCGGATGATACGATGGCATTCTCTATAAACTGACAGATGATATTTCCATCTGCTGTCAATTTTCCTTTTCCTTTTCCATGAATACCGCGTTTTACAATAATCTGTCCACCGGCTTCTATCTCTGCATCTTCTACGACACCTTCTACAATGACATCGCCTTTCGCTTTGACAGAGAATCCACCTTTTACGTTACCCATGATATGTACATTTCCGGTATACTCCACATTTCCAATAGAGTTGTCTACGTCTGCCGGCACTTCATACACATCTGATACGAAAACTTTTCCGTTGACAAGGCTGGCATGTCCTGTTACCTCTGAATAAATCTCAGTTCTATCTTCATTCGCCTTAATATTATTTGCAAATTCTAAGGTCAGTTTCCGAACTGTTCTAGGATTCATCTCTGTTCCAAAGACATCCATTCCCGGTTTTCCCGGATCTTCCGGTATCAGTCTTGCTAAAATATCTCCGGCTTTTACATGACTGATTGTATTCAGTTCACGGTAGTCTACGGAACCATCTTCATTTTTCTTCGGTTTTAAATTCAGATTTGTATTAAAAAAGTACTCTATCTTTGCATCCTTGCCATGTTCCGGCATTTTGCCCCGTGCAAAGGTATAGTTCCTGCAATATTCTCTATTTTTTAAAAATCCCCGGATTGCTCCTTCATCTAATCCGAATTTTATCTTTCTGGCTGTCAAATCACCTACAATCTCATCCATATCCATCCAGCTTCCACCATTTGAAGGCGGATAAAATCTGCAGGTAACCTTCATTTTATCAAGAGAAATATCTACTTTCATGGTTTCATTGATAAATAAATCCATAGGTGGTGCTACACGGATAAGATGCTCCCTCTCACTATCCTTTACCGCAGAATTCAGTTCTTTCATGTCATACTGATTCAACTGGCGCATCTCTAAGTAATCCATTACCTCTTTGATATTCAGTGCTTCTCCCTGCTCTGTCGGTGGATAGATTTTGACAAATACTCCATCCTTTTTCACTTCCACCTGAAAATAGCCGTTCATAGCCTACCCCCTCATCTCTCTGTCAACATGTTCATATATGCTCCCATTTTCTTCCGCATCTTCTGTAATGCCTTTGTATGTAACTGCGAAATTCTCGATTCTGATACTTCTAATACTTTGCTGATTTCCTTCAACGTTAAATCTTCATAGTAATACAGAAGAATTACTTTCTTTTCTTTTTCCGTAAGCAGTTCTAAAGATTCTTTGAGCTTTACTTTTAACTCTTCTTCTTCTAACACATCCTCCGGCTGGGCAAAATGAGAATTTCCCTTCGCATCCATTGCCGGCTCCGTTCCCGATTCCACAAACTCATTCAATGAAATCACATTGGTCACTTTCAGTTGTGACTGCCAGTTCAACAATTCCTCTTTGCTTACTTCTAGTTCTTCTGCAAGCATCTCATCAGTCGGGCTTTGACCTGTTTTTGCTTCGAGAGTCTTAATTGCCTCATCGATTTTCTTTTGTTTCTGACGGACAGTTCTTGGAATCCAATCCATCCTGCGAATCTGATCCAAAATAGAACCTCTGATTCTAAGACTTGCATAAGTCTCAAATTTTACATCCTTTTCCATATCGAATTTATCAATCGCATCAATCAAGCCGAAGATACCGTAACTTACCAAATCATCGTATTCTACATTACCACCTAAATACATGCTCAGCCTTCCTGCCACAATCTTAACAAGTGGTGCATATTCTATGATAAGTGTTTCACGCATCTGCGGTGTTGGATTCTTAACGTACTTTTCCCACATCTTCTGTCTGTCGACTGCTTTCATAAAAAGCCCCCACACTTAGTCCTAAACATCTAAGTTCTCTTCTTCTTTATTTTCTTCCGATGGTTCTTCTTCCCCATCTTCTTTTTCCGGCTGTTCTTCTTCAGCCTCTTCTTCCACGTTCTCTTCTTTCATCTCTTTAAAGTTTCTGTCTAAAACAATCTTAATGACTGTTCCTAAAATATAGAATACAATCAGCACTGTCAGAAGAGTCTTTGTGAAAACCTGTAATTCCATATGTGTATATATGGATATGATACATGTTACAAATCCTGCAATCAACATGACGATTGCTGGAATTGGTTTTGTCTTCATCTTTATTTCCTCATATTTCGGCTAAATAATTTTATTCTCTTTTCCTACCGATTTGATTAAAAAATCTCCTGTATTACAGTCTAACACTACTGTACGACCATAGTTTAGTCCTGTATCTTCTGCCACTAAACGAATTCCCAATTCCTTCAGCTTTTTCTTAGATGCTTCCGCATTCTTCGCTCCAATATTTCCTACCTCTGACAGTCCGCTTACTTCAAACATTCTTGCTCCACCGGCAATCTTTGCCACAAGCCTCGCCTTTGAAGCTCCCGCTGCTGTCACTTTTCTAATCAGTTCCTCAATTCCCGTATCTGCAAATTTTGCAATATTGGAATTATTTCTCATTTTAGTACTGTCTGGCAACATGATATGTGCCAGTCCGCCAACCTTTGTTACCGGATCATATACTGCAATACCAATGCATGAACCAAGTCCTAAGGTAGTAATAGAATCCGGGGCTTTGCATATATTCAAATCAGCCATTCCGACTTTTATCGTAGCTCCCATTTATTACCTCTCCTTATATTGCAATTCCAAGTGATGTTAATATTTTATCATAAGAATCCAGTTCCGGTAAAAGGATGAAATATCCTTCTATCATCACGTCATCTCCAAACTCTGTCTCAATTAACAGAGCATTATCGCCATATTGTCCGAACATACAAGCCGGCACACTCAAAATTGCTGCGGCCATATCAATCGCCACATATGGAATGGTCGGTGAAATCGTCAGATTAGTCATGCTAGAAAGAGCAGACAGATAGGAACCAGCAATAATATTACCAATTTCTTTAATTGCTGACAAATCCATCTCTGTAAAATCTTCTTTGTACTCCGGATCACGTCCCATCAGACGGTTTACCAGATAATGTGCCGCATCAATCTTCAGCAAAAACATCATACTGCCTTCTACATCCTGTTCCAATCCCAAATATATTCCTACAATAGTCTCTTCTTCTTCCGAAATAGCAGAACCGAATTCCTGGAAAGAAAGCAGTTCTACCTTTGGTACTTTCATATCCAGTCTTAAATCCAACATACTTGCAATTGCAGTCGTTGCATTACCGGAACCAATATTTCCGATTTCCTTTAAGACATCCATGTACAGTTCATTGACTTCTTCAAAACTAAATTTACCCATGACGCCTCCTGTCATTTCTACATACAAAGATTGGATATAGTGCCCGGCACTATATCCAAACTCCTGTTATGAATTCTCTTTTTCCTCGATTACGTTATTGATATCGAACAATGAAATCAGTTCTTCGCCATTCTTTCCAATTCCATTGATAAATGTGCTCTTAACATCTTTTGGATTATGTGTCACTTTGTCAATTTCTTCTGTGCTGAGCGTTACCACTTCTTTTACTTCATCTACAATGACTCCTATTACACCCTGTTCAATCTTTAAAATGATGATTCGGCTTGTATTTGTGAATTCATCATCCTCGAGTCCCATCTTAAGTCTAAGACTCATAACCGGAAGTACCTCACCTCGTAAGTTGATAACTCCTTTGAAATATGGCTGTGCTTTTGGAACCCTTGTAATCTTCTGCATACGCACGATGTTCTCCACATAAGAGATGTCGATTCCATACTGTTCGTTTCCAAAAGTAATTACTATGTATTGTTTTCTGTCGTCTTCCATCGTTTCTAAATTAGCTGCCATGGCAGATACCTCCTCTTACATTAATGTATTGACATCCAAAATCAATGCTACCTCACCATCGCCGAGAATGGTCGCACCACTGATTAATTTTGTCGTACTGATATATGCTCCAAGAGACTTGATAACGATTTCCTGCTGTCCAATCAGATTATCAATTACAAGACCTGCTGTCTTATCGCCTTTCTGTACAATTACAACGGTCAGATTCTCATCATCCTCTACCGGTTCAAAATCCAGTTCCTGATCCATACGAATCAACGGAATGACTGCTCCACGGATATGGATAACCTCTTTGGATTCCACATATTTGATATCGTTTGTGGAAATGTATTCGATTGTCTGAATGGAAGCTAATGCAATCGCATACTTCTCATCACGGATTTCTACCATCAATGCCTGAATAATTGCAAGGGTCAGTGGAAGTCTTACGATAAACTTACTTCCCTCACCAAGTTTTGATGTTACCTCTACATCTCCGCCTAATGCCTCAATATTGGATTTTACAACATCGAGTCCTACACCTCTTCCTGAAATATCGGAAATCTGTTTTGCCATGGAAAAACTTGGCATGAACAGGAAATCAATGATTTCTTTCTGTGACAACTGCTCTGCTGCTTCTGGAGTTACAAGACCTCTTTCGATTGCCTTTGCTTTTACACTTTCTGTATCAATACCATTACCATCATCTCCAACTTCGATGATAACATTATTTCCCTCCTGGAATGCATTTAGGAAAATCGTTCCAACTTCGCTCTTTCCACGTTCTTTACGAACTTCTGCACTCTCAAGACCGTGGTCTGCGGAGTTACGAAGCAGATGCTGTAACGGATCTCCTAACTGGTCTACTACAGTTCTGTCTAATTCAGTATCTTCACCGGTCATCTCCAGTTCCATCTTCTTGTTCAATGTCTTAGACAAATCTCGTATCATACGTGGGAACTTATTGACAACACTTTCAATCGGTACCATTCGCACTTTCATGACTGATTCATGGAGATTCGTTGTAATTCTCTCAAGGTACTCAATCTGCTCATGGAAGCTCTGGCTGTGGTCTTCACCATCATCATCTGCCATACCGATAGATACCAGACTGTTCTTTGCAATAATCAGCTCGCTAACCTGATTCATCAGTGCATCCAACTTTTCAATATCTACACGGATTGTACGGTTTGTAACCGGTTTCGCATTGCCCTTTCCTTTTCCTGCTGGTGCCTTCTTCTCTGTCTTTGCAGGTGCCGGTGCTGATGTTGCTGCCACTGCAGGTGCCTCTGTCTTTATTTCTGTCTCTGTGGATGCCGGCTCTTCTTCCGTATTTCCTTCAAATGCTGCATCCTGTACGAGTTCTCCTACTACGGATTCTATTTCCGATACCGCCGCTGCTGCTGTCTTAATCTTCTCAAAATCACT
>JBJELL010000351.1:0-1618 GCA_051879115.1 Lachnospiraceae bacterium | reverse complement strand
AGCAATGTCGTTCACCGTTTTCTTCATAGATAATATAATCTCCTTTGCGGATGAAGATAACGCCGCGTCTGTTCTTGATGTAAGGGCAGAAGATATGTCCGTCATCCTGTTTGATTTTTACCAAATCATCGGTTACAATCCATCCGTCTGTTACCACATTCGGCCAGGATTCAAATCCGTCTTCCATGCCTTTACCCGGTTCGTATTTTTCCGCTTCCACGTTTAAAGATATACGTTCATATTTATCTCTCATAGAGCACCTCCTACTGGAATGATTTTCGTTTCTTCTGATTTTATTATATTATATTTTTTGGAGGATGAAAAGTAAAATATGTCTTTTATCATTTTAAGATATGAAGTATAATGATACCTTAAGAAAGGTTTTAACAGGAGAAAAATCATGGAGACAAAGGATGTCTTAAATAAGGTAAAAAATGGTGAGATGACAGTGGAAGAAGCGGAACAGTTCTTCCGCAGAGAACCCTTTGAGGAAATGGGGTATGCGAAGTTAGATACCCATAGAAAACTGCGTTCCGGTTTTGCAGAGGTTATCTATTGCAGCGGTAAGACCGATGAACACCTTCTGAATATTTTTGGAAAATTATATGAAGAAGAAGGAGAGGTATTTGCGACCAGAGCCAGCAGGGAGCAGTATGAGCTGATAAAAAAGCATTATCCCAAGGTGGAATACGATACGTTGTCTCATATTTTAAAAATAGAAAAAAAAGAAAAACAGCATATTGGAAAAATTGTAGTGTGCAGTGCAGGAACGGCGGATATTCCGGTGGCAGAAGAGGCGGCGCAGACCGCAGAATATTTCGGTGCCAACGTGGAGAGGATTTACGATATCGGTGTCAGCGGAATCCACAGGATGCTTTCTAAATTAGAGAACATTCAAAGTGCTAACTGTGTGGTTGCTGTTGCGGGAATGGAAGGAGCCTTAGCGAGTGTGTTAGGCGGACTGGTAGATAAGCCGGTCATTGCCGTTCCAACGTCCATTGGCTATGGAGCCAGCTTTGGAGGGGTAGCGGCATTGTTGACCATGATTAATTCCTGTGCCAACGGAGTTGCCGTAGTGAATATTGACAATGGCTATGGCGGTGGATATATGGCGGCACAGATTAACCGACTGGGGGTAAAGGATGAGTAGAACATTATATGTAGAGTGTACCTCTGGTATCAGTGGGGATATGTTCACAGCATCCCTGTTAGACTTAGGTGCAAGTGAAGAAATTTTACAAAAGGCTTTAAACAGTCTTTCGGTGCAGGGATTTCAAATAGAAATTACAAGAGTGAAAAAATCCGGCTTAGATGCCTGCGATTTTAATGTGATTCTGGATAAAGAGCATGAAAATCATGATCATGATATGAATTATTTATATGGAAAAACAAAAGGAAAACACCATCATGAAATATCCCACGAGCATCGGAACTTAGCAGAAATCATCGAGATTATAGAAGGTTCGGATATTACAAAAAGAGCGAAGATGACGGCGGTTCATATCTTTGAGATATTGGCAGAAGCAGAGGCTAGGGTGCATGGAACGACCATGGAACAGGTACATTTTCACGAGGTAGGAGCGGTAGATTCTATTGTGGGTATCGTATCGGCAGCAGT
>JBJELL010000350.1:0-6383 GCA_051879115.1 Lachnospiraceae bacterium | reverse complement strand
TCAAACTTGGTATCTGCAATGATAATTCCCTTGCTCAATGCATATTCTGCACACGTCTTATATAAAGCGATGGTACAGTCTTTAATCTGCTGTGCATAATCAGCACCCTTGCCCGGATAAGCCTCTTCTAAGATTTCCACACTTCTCTCAAAAGAGATGTTCTCATCATGAAGACCGATTTCTGCTTTGGTACTTGGGGTGTAGATTGGCTCCGGTAATTTATCGGATTCTTTTAATCCCTTCGGAAGCTCTATTCCACATACAGTTCCATTTTCCTGATAACTTGCCCAGCCGCTTCCGGTAATATATCCACGCACGATGCACTCGATTGGAAGCATCTCTAACTTTTTGCACATCATGCTGTTTCCGTCATATTCTTCCTGCTGGAAAAATTCCGGCATATCTTTCACATCAACGGAAAGCATATGATTTGGTACAATATCCTTTGTAAAATCAAACCAGAACTTGGACATCTGGGTTAAAATTGCACCCTTCCTTGTTATCTGGTTCTTTAAAATGTGGTCAAATGCTGAAATTCTGTCTGTCGCAACAATGATAAGGCTGTCTCCGTTATCATATACCTCGCGTACTTTTCCTTCTTTAATTGGTTTAAATTCTTTACTGCTCATTTCTTCCTCCATTTTATGCTTTCCATAACGTATCCCTGTTTTTACATACTACAGGAAAAATTATAATACAGCAGGTTTTAGAAAGTCAACGGATTTAATTGGAATTCTTAGAATATAGTCAAAAAAATACCCTCTTACCAGTGCTGTTATATGCTCTGTTAAGAGAGTATTTCTTATCTTTTAATTATTTTTTAATTAATAAAGATTTTCCTGTCATTTCTGCCGGCTGCTCTTTTCCCATAATTTCAATTAAAGTAGGGATGATATCTGCTAAGCATCCGCCTTCTCTTAAGGTATAAGCCTCATCGTAGTTTACAAGAATGAAAGGTACTGAATTTGTTGTATGTGCAGTAAATGGTGCTCCGGTCTCATAATCCACAAGCTGCTCTGCATTTCCGTGGTCAGCACAGATGAACATGGTTCCATCTACTTCTTTGATGGCTTCTACTGCTTTTCCTACACATTCATCCACTGCTTCTACCGCTTTGATTGCAGCCTCTTCCACACCAGTGTGTCCTACCATGTCCGGATTTGCAAAGTTGATGATGATTACATCATAGTTGCCGGAACGGATTGCTTCCGTTAATTTATCACATACCTCATAGGCACTCATCTCCGGTTTTAAGTCGTAAGTAGCAACCTTTGGAGAGTTTACTAAGATTCTGTCTTCTCCTTCGTTTGGTTCTTCTACGCCGCCGTTGAAAAAGAAGGTTACATGTGCGTATTTCTCGGTCTCTGCAATACGTGCCTGTGTCATTCCGTTTGCTGCAAGCCATTCACCGAAGGTATTATTTACGGCTACTTTCGGGAATGCAACTGTTTTATTCGGGATTGTCGGGTCATAATCAGAAAAGCATACGAAAGTTGTATCGATTCTGTCTCCTCTGTCAAATCCTTTAAAATCGTCATCGCAAAAACTTCTTGTGATTTCTCTTGCACGATCCGGTCTGAAGTTAAAGAATACAACGGAATCTTTATCTTTGATGGTAGCAAGTGGTTTTCCGTCTTCTACAATAACGGTTGGTTTTACGAATTCGTCTGTTTCGCCTTTATCGTAAGACTGCTGGATAGCCTCCGGTCCGTTTGCAGCCGTCAGACCTTCTCCTTTTGTCATAGCATCATAAGCTATTTTTACACGGTCATAGTTATTATCTCTGTCCATAGCATAATAACGTCCCATAACAGAAGCAATCTGTCCGATACCGATTTCTTTCATCTTCTGCTCTAAAGCGATAGCAAAATCCTTTCCGCTTTCCGGTGGTGTATCACGACCGTCTAAGAAGCAGTGTACATATACGTTAGATAGACGATTTCTCTTTGCTAACTCTAATAAGCCATAGAGATGTGTGTTATGGCTGTGTACTCCACCATCGGATAAAAGTCCGAAGAAGTGTAAATCACTGTTGTTCTCTTTACAGTTCTTTACTGCCTTTAAAAGTTCTTCATTTTCAAAAAATGTTCCATCTTCAATTTCTTTGGTAATTCTGGTTAACTCCTGATATACAATACGTCCGGCACCCATATTTAAGTGTCCTACTTCAGAATTACCCATCTGTCCATCCGGAAGGCCTACTGCCATTCCGCTGGCATTTCCCTTTACAAATGGATACTCTTTCATCAAAGAATCCATCACCGGAGTCTTTGCTTCTGCTACAGCATTTCCGTCCATATTTGGATTTAATCCGTATCCATCTAAAATCATTAAAACTGTTGGTTTTTTACTCATACTCTATTCCTCTTTCCTTGTCACGTTTCTGCTTTATATTAAAACAAATCCGCACATTTTTCAACTATTTTGCCAAATTTGTTACATATCCATCTTTGTCAATTTCAACTTCTTTTGACAGGCTTCTCATAAAATCCAGTACTTCTTCTCTCTGACTTCCTTCCGTTAAAAGTCTTGTTCTCGTTCCTGACTGTATACATGGCAGAAAACGGAATCTGATACTTCCATCTTTTTGAATCCGCACCTGTGCTACACCGGTTTCTATGGTGTTTCCATTAAACCAGAAGTTTCCAAGACTGTAGATTACCGGAATATCTTCTATATAGGAAATTCCCTGTAGACAGTGTGTATGTCCTCCGATAATGACATCGGCTCCCGCCTCTACATAAGCCTCGGCTAGCTCCTTTTGGTCAGAACCGTAGACATTCGTTCCCTCGGTTCCCCAGTGGGGATATGCAATCACATAATCACTGTTTTTTTCTGCTTCTTTTATGACCTCTAAAAATTTATCGGGGTTCAGAGTCTTTAATACACCGGGCATATCTTCCGTCGCTTCTTTTGTATAATTATAAGAACGTTCTATCTGGGTTGCCGAAACGATTGCAATCTTTCTTCCATTGGCTACAAAATAGACAATTTTCTTTGCCTCATCAAAGTTTCTGCCGGCACCCACATATGGTATCTCTGCTCTCTCTAAGGTGTCAAAGGTATCTAATAACGCCTCTTCGCCATAATCATATACATGATTATTCGCAAGAGAGACAATATCCACTCCTAACTGTTGCAAGACCTCAACTCTTGAAGGTGCTGCACGAAAAGTATAGGCTTTTCCCGGTATCGGATATCCCCTGTCACTATAGGTATATTCATTATTCATCATTAGAATATCCGCATTTTGCAGTTCCAAAATCAAGTCTGATGAAAGACAGTCGAAAATTCCATTGGCCTGCCTGTCCATGAATTTTGTCGTTGACCAGCCCTCTGCTAAATTGATATCTCCGGTAAAATCCAACACAATCTCATCTTCGCTTGCACACTCTTTGTAATAGGTATTCTCTATCAGTTCTGACTGAAATCCCGTATCCTGACAATAGGAAATCCATAAAACCTGTATACTGTTTCCTGTCAGTTCATACCACAGTTCACTCTCCATCTGCTGATTCCTGACCGCATCAACAATCCTGTTTATGGAATCGTCTCCATAATGAGAATGAAACCAGTTCAAAAAATTCTCATCTATCGGTTTGTTTCCGATAAATTTCTGTGTACATCCATTTAAGATTTCCTCATATACATTCTCTGTTTCCGATAATTCCTCTATCTGCCCTGTCTTAGAATCTTCGTTTACCTTCTGAATACTGTTACTTGACGTCTCCTGTATTCTGTTCTTTATGAGACAGACTCCCCCTATAAGGAGAAGGATTCCCACAACCAAACATCCTGCTCTTTGAATTCTTTTGTTCATTTTTTCTGTATATTTAACAATAAGCAGCGGCAAGAAGCCACTGCTTATTACGTTAGACAGTATCTATCTTATTTGTAGCAAACAATTTTTCCAAAATCTGCTTTTAAGGAAGCTCCTCCAACTAATCCACCGTCGATATCCGGTTTTGCAAATAATTCTGCTGCATTTCCTGCATTTACAGATCCGCCGTACTGAATACGGATTGCTTCTGCTGTTGCATCATCATATACTTCAGCGATGCATGCACGGATTGCTGCACATACTTCCTGAGCCTGATCTGCAGTAGCTGTTTCACCTGTTCCGATAGCCCAGATTGGCTCGTAAGCGATTACTGCTGTCTTAGCCTGATCTGCTGTTACATTCTGGAATGCAATCTTAATCTGCATACGAATCCAATCAATGTAGATTCCCTGTTTTCTCTGAGTTAAAGACTCACCACAGCAGATGATTGGTGTGATACCATGCTCGAAAGCCTTTAATACTTTCTTGTTAACAGTCTCATCTGTCTCTGCGAAATATTCTCTTCTCTCAGAATGTCCTAATACAACATATTTTACACCAGCGTCTACTAACATGTTCGGAGCGATTTCACCTGTGTAAGCTCCGCTCTCTTCAAAGTACATGTTCTCAGCACCGATGTTGATGTTTGTTCCTTTTGCTGCTTCCATAGCAGGGATAATGTCGATAGCCGGTACGCAGAATACTACGTCTACTTCGTCATTTTTTACTAATGGTGTTAACTCTTTTACTAAAGCTACTGCTTCGCTTGGAGTCTTGTTCATTTTCCAGTTTCCTGCAATAATTTTCTTTCTTGCCATTGTTTTCTTCTCCTTTTATATGTAATTATTTATCATTAGCTGCTGCTACACCTGGTAACTCTTTTCCTTCTAAGAACTCTAAGGAAGCACCACCACCTGTAGAGATATGGGACATCTTGTCACCGAATCCTAACTGGTTAACTGCTGCTGCAGAATCACCACCACCGATGATTGTAGTTGCATCTGTCTCTGCTAATGCTGCTGCTACAGCCTTTGTACCTGCTGCAAGTGTCGGGTTCTCGAATACACCCATTGGTCCGTTCCATACAACTGTCTTAGCAGATTTTACTGCGTCAGAATATAATTCAATGGTCTTAGGTCCGATATCGCATGCTTCTTTGTCTGCTGCCATCTTATCTGCATCAAAGATAGTAACATCTACAGGTGCATCGATTGGATTTGGGAATGCATCAATCATAACAGAATCGATAGGAAGTAATAACTTCTTACCAAGTTTCTCAGCTTTTTCCATCATTTCTTTACAGTAATCAATCTTAGTATCATCTACTAAAGAATTACCGATTTCATAGCCTTTTGCTTTTAAGAAAGTATAAGCCATTCCACCACCAATGATTAAAGTATCACATTTCTCTAATAAGTTAGAGATAACGTTTAACTTATCTGCAACCTTAGCACCGCCTAAGATAGCTACGAATGGTCTTACCGGGTTCTCTACTGCATTTCCTAAGAAGTCTATTTCCTTCTGCATTAAGTAACCAACTACTGCTGTATCTACTAATTCAGCAACACCTACGTTAGAACAATGTGCTCTGTGGGCTGTACCGAAAGCATCGTTTACGAATACGTCACATAAAGAAGCTAAATCTTTAGAGAAAGCCTCTCCGTTCTTTGTCTCTTCTGCTCTGTAACGTGTATTCTCTAAAAGAACTACATCGCCATCTTTCATAGCTTCTACTGCTACTTTTGCATTTGGTCCTACAACCTCAGCGTCTGCTGCAAATTTTACTTCCTGTCCTAATAATTCAGATAATCTTACTGCAACCGGTGCTAAAGATAATTCTGGTTTTGGTTCTCCCTTTGGTTTTCCTAAGTGAGAGCAGAGAATTACTTTTCCACCATCAGAGATTAATTTTTTGATAGTTGGAAGTGCTGCTACTAAACGGTTCTCGTCTGTGATTTTTCCGTCTTTTAAAGGTACATTAAAGTCACAACGGCAGAGAACACGAAGTCCTTTTACATTAATGTCGTCTACAGATTTCTTATTTAATCCCATTTTTATTTTCTCCTCCTGGATTATTTTAATAAAAATGAGTCCGGTCCTTTAAAGACCGGACCCATGCTGAGTCTTTTTTACTCTAAATCTTCAATAACTTATGCTAATTCAGAGAAGTATTTGATTGTACGAACCATCTGAGATGTGTAGCTGTTCTCGTTGTCATACCAAGAAACAACCTGTACTTCGTATAAATCATCAGATACCTGGTTAACCATTGTCTGAGTTGCATCGAATAAAGAACCAAATCTCATTCCTACGATATCGGAAGATACGATTTCGTCTTCGTTGTATCCGAAGGACTCATTTGCTGCTGCTTTCATAGCTGCATTGATGTCTTCTTTTGTTACACCAGCTTTTTTAACAACTGCTGTTAAGATTGTTGTAGAACCTGTTGGTGTAGGAACACGCTGTGCAGAACCGATTAATTTACCATTTAATTCTGGAATAACTAATCCGATTGCTTTTGCAGCACCTGTGCTGTTAGGAACGATGTTAACTGCTGCTGCAC
>JBJELL010000349.1:0-6404 GCA_051879115.1 Lachnospiraceae bacterium | reverse complement strand
CTAAACTCCCTACAAATAAGGCGGACTGCATAAGCAGTCCGCCTTTCCCCTTTTACTTTTGATTCGCCGGTTCCATATTAATGGACTTTCCTTTAATCTTGGCATGTTTCATCGCTTCAAGTACTTCTCTTCCATATTCCTTTGGAACCTCCACGAAGGTATATTTATCATACATATCAATGGCACCGACTAATTTTCCCGGCATTCCGGTTTCTCCGGCTAAGGCACCGAGGATATCTCCCGGTTTGATATGGTGTTTCTTTCCGATATTGATAAAGAGCCTTACCATGCCCTCCTCGGCTCCGGTATTCTCAAAATCATATTCTCCTTCCATACTGCTGTTTTCTTGTCCGCCTAAGGCATCCATGAGAAAGGCAGCCGCGATATCCATAGCCGTCAAATCGTCGGATTCATTGATTACCTGCTCGATGAAGTTAATATTCTTTGTCAAATCCTCTTCTTCGATAATCGTACTGATACGTTCCATGATTTTTTCTGCCTTGATAAGGGCTACATCGTCACTAGACGGTATCGGCTGTGCTAAAATCTTCGTCTTGCAGTAACGCTGAATATCCTTTAATTTATAGACCTCTTTTCCTTTTACAAAGGTAAAGGCACGACCCGTTCTTCCGGCACGTCCGGTACGCCCGATTCGGTGTACATAGTATTCGTCATCCTGTGGGATATCATAGTTGAATACGGCTTCTACGTCGTCTACGTCAATTCCCCTTGCAGCTACATCCGTTGCCACAAGAATATCCGTCTTTCCCTTTCGGAAATTATTCATAACACGGTCTCTTTGAGACTGTTTCATATCACCGTGAAGACCTTCGGCAAAATACCCTCTGCCTTGCAATTCACTTGTCAGCTCATCTACTTTTCGCTTCGTGTTACAAAAAATCAGTGACAGCTTCGGGTCATAGTAGTCGAGAAGTCTGGTTAATACATCTATCTTGTCTTTTCGTTTGACATCGTAATAGAACTGGTCAATGCTCGGTACCGTCAGTTCTTTTTTTACAACCTTAATCGTCACTGCGTCTTTTTGATACTTTTTCGTAATCTCCATGATTGGTTTTGGCATGGTTGCTGAGAAAAGTATGGTCTGATGCGGGTCCGGAATATATTCTAGAATTGTCTCAATATCTTCGCGAAATCCCATATTTAACATCTCATCCGCTTCATCTAATACAATGGTATCCACATGGTCACAACGGATGGTTTTTCTTCTTAAATGGTCCATGATTCTTCCCGGCGTACCTATAATAATCTGTGTACCGCCCTTTAGAGAACGAATCTGTTTGTTGATATCCTGTCCGCCATAGACCGGAAGAACTTTGACTCCATGCATGTATTTGGCAAGGGCACGAATCTCATCTGCCACCTGAATGGCAAGCTCTCTCGTAGGGGAAAGAATAATAACCTGTGTCTTCTTATTTCCCGGCTCTACCTTTTGCAGAATCGGGATTCCAAAAGCCGCTGTCTTTCCGGTTCCGGTCTGTGCCTGCCCAATTACGTCCTGCCCTGTCATAACAACGGGAATGGCTTTGCTCTGTATCGGTGTGGCTTCCTCAAAGCCCATTGCCTTGATGCCTCGTAATATCTGAGGCTGTAACTCTAGTTCATCAAATCTGATTGCTTCCATGAAATCTCCTTATTTAAATATCCCTGTTCTGGTTTTCAATTAAAGCCTCCTTTTGTCTGCGGTCTAATTTTTTAATCGCCGCCTCTCTTTTTAAGGCTTCACTCTTTGTTTCAAATATTTCATAATACACCAGCTTTACCGGCGTGCGGCTTCTGGTATATTTGGCTCCCCGCTTTTCGTTATGCTCCCGGACTCTCTTTTCTATATCATTTGTCCACCCGGTATAATAGGTTCCGTCCGCACACTCTAAAATATAAGTATAATTCATCTTCCGTTATCTCCACATTTTTGCAACGAAAATCGACGGTGTATTCCACCGTCGAACACAAGAATTGATTATAACAGAATTTTTTGCCCTGTTCAAGATAATTCCCTATTGGAAATATCCCATCGGGTCTACAGGCTGGTCATCTTTTAAGAGTTTAAAATAAAGGTTGCTGCCTTCTTGGGAATAATATTTTGTCGGCTGGCTGATATAACCGATGATAGCACCTTCTGCAACATAATCCCCGACTTTTCCATTGACTTCCTTTAACTGTCCATAGACTGCCTTATATCCATCGCCTAAATCCATGGTTACCGTACATCCGGTCTCTTCGTTTGTGGAAATATCTAAGATATTTCCCGCTGCCGCCGCAGTTACCTTGTCGTTGACATTTGCACCGATAATCACTGCCGGATTATAACGGTACTGATCTAAAGATGCAAAATAAATGGTCTGATCCATGCTGTAATTCATAATTACCTTTCCTTCTGTTGGCCACAGAAGTGATTCTTTGAACTGCAATGCTGCCGGAGCGGAGGATGTCTCCTCTGTCTGAGGCTCTTCTGCCTGTTCTGCTTCCTCTGCCTCTTTTTCTGTCTCTTCGTTCTGTTCTTTTTGTTTTGCCTCTAAGATATTAGAGACATCTTCTACCTCGTCCTTTGACTCTTCCTTACTTTCTTCTACTTCCTGAAAAGCAATCTGCTGCTCTTCTTTTTCCTGTGCTTTTTTATCCCCGGATTCTACATTATAAGCACATACCATTCCTACAATGGCAAGGCCCAAAAGAGAACCGGCTATGATATACTCCTTGTTTTTTTTCATGTCTTCACCACCATTATCACATTTGATAATTTTAGTGTTTCCCTGTTTTCTCTATTTTAATACCGGAAAAATAATATTTTAGGATTTCTTCATAACTTTTTTTATCCTTCGCCATCTCATTTGCCCCATACTGGCTCAGACCGAAACCGTGTCCGCAGCCTTTGGTCACAATTCGGATATGCTCATCCATCTCCTTCATGGAAAAACAGGAGGAGGAAAGTTCAAATACCTTGACAAAACTGTCTACATCGACATTCTCTCCATCTATTTTTATCTCTGTCACATACCCCGCACCATCGGTTTTTAAGGTTATGGAATCTAAATATTCTTCTAAGGTCTGCTCTTTTTTCTCTTTTTTATTTTCTGTAGAAACCAGTTTTGCAGCTTTGTCTTCAAATTCTTTCCTTGTAAAAAACTGTACCGTCAGATAATCCTCTGACAGAATATCCGATTTACTGTTCACGCTCAAAAGATAGGGAGTATCTTTATAAATCTGGCTTCCATCCCTCGTCATTCCCGCACTGACTTTGTGAAAAGATGGATTGATGACTTTATTTTCAAAGGTCATAACCTGTCCATCTGTATCTTCTGCGGCTTTTATCATTTTTTCATAGAACTCATAGTATTTTTCCTGTCCCCAAAGCTGCTCCATCTCCTGTTTTGAAAGAGGCTTTGCCTCCTCCCCGTCATTTTCCTCTGCCCACAAAAGCTGGGTACGTACAATCACAGCCTGTGCCTTCAATGCCTCTGTTTCCACCGTAACCGGAACCTGTGAGGCCAGAATTCCCGCTATTTTATTGCTGTTTTCATCATTTGCCACTGCCTTCGTTTCTTCCCCCTGAAAAAAATATGTAATCAGATAGGGAAGACAGATTAAAATCAGGGCACAGGAGATAATTATTTTTAGTCTTTCCTTCACACGAACCTCCTGACTGGCGAATTGTTTTTATCACGTTTCATTATATGGAAAAATATTTCTTTTATTCTAGAACATTTGTTCTTGCTTTTCTTTTTGTTCTGTGCTATTCTAATTCTAGAACATCTGTTTGTTTTGGAGGCTGCTATGAATATTACAAAGGAAATGACACTTTTTGAAAAATTGACGATTCTTTCTGATGCTGCCAAATACGACGTTGCCTGCACCTCAAGCGGTATTGACAGAGCCGGAAATAAAACGGGTATGGGAAACTGCCTTGCTCCGGGTATCTGCCATACCTTTTCTGCAGATGGAAGATGTGTCTCTCTGCTTAAGATTCTTTTTACCAATGAATGTATTTTTAACTGTGCCTATTGTCTGAACAACTGCAACAACGATGTGCCCCGTGCTTCTTTTACCCCGGAGGAAGTCTGCACTCTGACTATGGAATTCTATCGGCGTAATTATATTGAAGGACTGTTTTTAAGTTCGGGGATTCTAATCAGTCCCAATTATACAATGGAATTAATCTATCAGACGCTGCACCTGCTCCGGCATAAATACCAGTTCAACGGTTATATCCACGTAAAAGCGATTCCGGGTGCTGACCCCCTGCTCATTCAAAAAGCCGGATATCTTGCTGACCGTATGAGTATCAACCTTGAACTTCCCACCGCAGATGGATTGAAGAGACTGGCTCCTTACAAGTCCCGCAATACCATCCTAAAGCCCATGCGTCAGATTCAAAACGGCATTACGGAAAATAAGCAGGAATTAACCCTGTACCGCTCTGCACCAAAATTCGTTCCTGCCGGGCAGAGTACCCAGATGATTATCGGTGCGACACCGGAGAACGACTATCAGATTATGAGTGTTGCCGAGACTCTGTATCAGAAGTTCTCCCTAAAAAGGGTATTCTATTCTGCCTTTGTCAATGTGAATGAGAACTCCAACCTTCCAACGCTGCCGGGGGGACCTCCTCTGCTTCGTGAACATCGGCTCTATCAGGCAGACTGGCTCTTACGTTACTATCATTTTCAGGTATCGGAGCTGCTAAGTGAAGACAAGCCCGACTTTAATATCTATATTGATCCGAAATGCGACTGGGCATTGCGTCACATGGAATATTTCCCCGTAGAAATCAGCCGTGCCAGCTATTATACCCTGCTGCGTGTTCCCGGTATCGGTTACAAATCGGCACAACGGATTGTAAAAGCGAGACGTCATGGTTCTTTGGATTTTGCGGATTTAAAGAAAATGGGGGTAGTTTTAAAACGTGCTCTCTACTTCATCACCTGTTCCGGTAAGATGATGTATCCTACAAAACTGGATGCAGACTATATTCTCCGCAATCTGGTTTCTGATAAAAGTATGATTCCAAAGGAATTGAGAAATCAGGGCTATGAACAGCTCTCACTATTTGACTGAATTTTGGAGGTTCTATGTATATTTTTCTATGTGAAGATTCTCCCGACGGTATCTTTACCGGAGTCTATGACGCTTGGGCGAGTAAATACGGACATAAGAATATTCATTTAAAAATAGAAAGAAACGACGATAATTATGAGTTATTCTGTTCCTATATTAAGGTCGTCCCGGACAGGGAAAAAAGTGAAAAAGTCGTGCGGACTGTAAGGAAACGATTTGGCGAAGAAGTATGGACAGCTATTTACGAAGCCTCTGTCTGTGACGGACGTCCTTTGAACCGGAGACAGCCGATGGATAAGGCAGATGCCATTTACCGGAGTATTGTACTCGGGCTTTCTCTGCCGGACGGAAGACGTCTTATGGATTATTTGCAGGAACCCTATATACAGCAGGTATTCTCCCTTTCCCGCGCTTCTAACAACGAGGCTCACCATCTGCTTGGTTTCCTGCGGTTTCAGGAACTAAAAAACGGGGTACTTTTAGCAAAGGTACATCCCAAGAACGACATCCTTGCTCTGCTTGCAGACCATTTCTGTGACAGACTTCCTCAAGAGAATTTCATTATCTATGATGAAACTCATAAGAAAGCTGCCTTACATAAAAAAGGAAGCACCTACCTCTTAGCAGATGCCTCCGATGTAAATCCCGCTTTTATGGAGGAATATTCTTCTATGGAATTGGAGTACCAGAGACTTTGGAAGGGATTCTTTGATAGCATTGCCATTGAAGCACGAAAGAATCAAAACCTCCAAAATCAGAATATTGCAAAACGTTTCCAAAAGGACGCATTGGAATTTCAACCATAGCCTGCGGCAGACCCCTGCAGCACTCATTCTTGTGCTGCTGATATCCGTTACCAGAAGATGGGGATTCTTAGAATAAATCATGGTTTTTTGGTTCCTATTGGTATGACTTTTAACAGCATGCCAAAAATTTCAGGAGTATGTCTTTGCTATCAAATTGTGTGTCTTTTCAGATTCGACATGATTTTCTAAGAAGTCCGTCTAAGGAAGACAGCGTACTATGGGAGATATTTCCTCATAATGTTGCTCAGTTTTGCAAACTGCTCTAAGGTCAGTGTCTCCCCGCGGATATTTGCACCTACTCCTAATTCTTCTAAGGATTTTAGGATATTCTCTTTAGAAACCTGTATGTTCGGTGCGTTGTTCAAACCATTTACCAGCGTCTTTCTTCTCTGATTAAAGGAAGCACGGATAATACGGAACATGAACTGCTCATCCTCTACCTCTACCGGTGGTTTTGCATGGCGTGTCAAACGGATGACTGCTGACCCTACCTTCGGTCTTGGCATGAAACAGTTCGGCGGTACA
>JBJELL010000348.1:0-1623 GCA_051879115.1 Lachnospiraceae bacterium | reverse complement strand
CAGTACCGCAAGCAGAATCGGTAGTTAATAAATTATTAGAAAGAGGATGTTGCAAGTTGAGAAAAAAGAAGAACTACGAAATAGATATGTGCAACGGGCCAATCTTAAGTAAAATGCTCATGTTTGCCATTCCGTTGATGTGTTCAAGTATGTTGCAGATGCTGTTCAATGCTGCAGATACCATAGTTGTCGGCAGGTTCGCAGGTGACAATTCTCTAGCGGCAGTTGGCTCTAATGCTTCTTTAATCGGACTTATTACAAACCTCTTTTTAGGCTTATCCATAGGAGCAAATGTACTAGCGGCACGTTTTTATGGAGCAAAACGGGAAAAAGAATTAAGCGAGACCGTTCATACGGCAATCCTGTTAAGTTTTTACAGTGGCATTGTACTAACGATAGTAGGATGTTTTGGAGCAAAACAGATTCTGATATGGATGCAGTCGCCTAAGGAAGTCATAGGATTGGCAACACTGTATCTTCGGATTTATTTTTTGGGAATGACGGCAACAATGCTCTACAATTTTGGAAGTGCCATCTTGAGGGCAGTTGGGGACACGCAAAGACCCCTCTATTATCTGCTTGGGGCGGGAGTTATCAATGTCATCTTAAACCTGATTTTTGTTATCGGATTGAAAATGGATGTGGCAGGAGTAGCCCTTGCTACCGTAATTTCACAGTGTATTTCAGCATTTTTGGTCATACGCTGTCTGATGAAAGAAGAAGGGGGAATCCGCCTCATTCCAAAGAATCTGCATATTCATCGGGATAAATTCATCGGGATTCTTAAGATTGGGCTTCCGGCAGGGGTACAGGGAATTATTTTCTCTCTCTCGAATGTGGTTATTCAGTCCTCTATCAATTCCTTTGGTGCGGTTACCGTAGCCGGAAATTCGGCAGCGGCAAATCTAGAAAGTTTCGTCTACTTTGCAATGAATGCATTTCATCAGGCGACAATTTCCTTTACCGGACAGAATATGGGAGCGGGAAATTATAAAAGAATTGCCCGGATTGTCTTAACCGGAGAGATTTGTGTTGTGATTGTCGGAGCTGTCCTTGGAAATCTATTGTTTCTTGCAGGCGAACCCCTCCTTGGAATTTACACATCCAGTAAAAAAGTGATTGCGGCAGGAATGGTACGTCTTGGGGTCATCGCAGTGACCTATGCCTTGTGTGGAATGATGGACGTTATGGTAGGTGCACTGAGGGGAATCGGTTATTCGATTATGCCGATGTTAGTCTCCATGTTTGGAGTCTGCGGACTCCGTATACTATGGTTAGCGACAATTTTTCAGATACCGGAATACCATTCAGCACGTATGGTCTATGTCTCCTATCCGGTTACATGGACGTTGACATTTGTCATTCTCATAGGCTGTTTCATCTGGGCAAAAAGAAGAATTGTAAAAAGCACATAAATAAAAAGAGCATGATGCCAACAGCGTGAATCGTTGGAAAATGCTCTTTTTTTCTATGTATCCTTATTCTACTTTTCGGAAACGGTCATTGAATTTGTCTTCTCCGCAGCAATGGCGTTCACCGTTCTCCTCATAGATAATATAATCTCCTTCACGGATGAAGATAACGCCGCGTCTGTTCTTGATGTAAGGGCAGAAGATATGTCCG
>JBJELL010000347.1:0-6412 GCA_051879115.1 Lachnospiraceae bacterium | reverse complement strand
TATTATTGCAACTTTCGTAAGTCTGCTCTTTGTGCTGTCAGTGGGAGTAATTTTGTGGAATGGCGGAATTATATCTGTAAGCGGTTGCAAACGGGACAGAGATAAGAAAAATGAACAGTAACGTTAAATAAAGAAAATAGCCTTTTTGAGAAACAAATACGAGCTAGTGTGGCAGGATGTGTTTTGTTTTTAGGGTCGGTATATAGAAAAAAATTTAATATAATAAGTTTTCCTAGAAAATATTTGGAGGTAGTGATGCAAATAAAGACAAAAGTAATGTTTATTGTGGCATATTTTTTTGTTTGTATAGAATTTTCATTTTTTGAGAGAGAAGTGGAACAATTTTCCTTATTTGTTGTGGTAGGATACTATATTGCGTTAATGTTTATATGTTTATATGCATTTAATCTGATTCAAGGCATAGGACATTTAGTATCAGGGATAGTTTATTGGCTGCAAGGTTATGGTTTTTCGACAGTAGTGGTTTATCCATTTGTATTTTTTTGGATAAAAAGCATCCAATTAGTATTTTTGGAAACTTTCTTTATATGTTAGATACATTTTACCCCAAAAAGATATTTGAACAAAAGCAAACAATGTTTGATGAAAAAGAGATATTAGAAAAGTGCCTGAAAGCTCAAATAGCAGGCTTTATAAGCAAAATAGTAATATGTATTATCAGTGGGATTTTAGCTATTTTAAATGGATATATATATTTAATGATTTCCTTTGTATTTTTACTAATAACGATTTATTTGCTAGAGTATACAATGTCGTATTTTTATCATGGTCTCTTCATTAGGAAAAAATATATTCAGGAGGGATATGGTTCCATTTATCTTGCCAGACAATTAATTCGTTATTCTAATGAAAATCACGTTATTTATGATAAATTTGAAAAAAAAGTACTGGAAGGTGTTCCGGATAAAATGGATTGTTTTTGTATGGAAACAATAAAACATATGTATATGATAAAGTGTATCAATACTGAATTTAAATATCCTAATATGATAAAGGATTTAGTAGAAAAGAAATATTTTCTTTGCAGTTTAAAAGAATATAAAAATATGGAAATCGGAGAAGGAAAGTTTAATTTGATGAAGGCATATTTATGCTATGCAGTTATTAGTAAAGATTCATCTGCTAAAAATATTATTTCCTATTATTTGGAAGGACTGGCAAAAGAAGAAGAATTAAATAGTTTATTAAAGTTTGATACAGTAGAATGGTATCTACAAATATTAAAAGAAGAAAAAATAATAGAAGATAATAATATTTTCTTTAAAAATACAGTTTTAAGAAGAGATAAATTTTTAGAAAAATATGATAATTATAATAAAATATATAATTATATAGAGAACAGGATGAACAGTAAAAGATAATTATAAAAGCAAAAAGAGTTTCTTTTTATTTCCAATAAAAAAAGGCGATATATAAGACATTTTTCTAAAAAAACAAAGTTCCACCATTGACAAACAAAACAACTTAGTTGTATGATGGAATACAACAAAAGAGATATAGCAAGTGAAACAAAGACGTTCTGTAGCAACAGAGCGTCTTTTTGTTTTAAAAAATTACGAAGGAGGGGATTCGATGTATGATTTAGATTTATTAGAACATACCGATACTGTGAATGAATTACTGGCACGCTATGGAGTCAAATTTGGAATTTATAAAAACAACACCTTCAAAGAGCAGTTGTTTCCCTTTGATGCCATTCCAAGAATCATAGAAAAACAGGAATTCGACTATCTGGAACGGGGACTAAAGCAGAGAGTAGTTGCGTTGAATCTCTTCTTAAAAGACATCTACAGTGAGAAAAAGATTGTCAAAGACCATGTTGTCCCGGAGGATTTTATCTTTGCCTCTAGCGGTTATATGGCAGAATGTGAGGGAGTACGTCCCATAAAAGACATTTATTCCCACATATCGGGAATTGATTTGGTGCAGGGAAAAGACGGCAGATGGTATGTCTTAGAGGATAATTTAAGAGTGCCATCGGGAGCATCCTATCCAATGATTGCAAGAGAACTTTGCAGAAGAAGCAGTCCTTTGACATTTCAGAATAATAAGTTAGAGGATAACAGGAATTATGCAAAACTGTTGCAGCGTACCATGGACAATGTAAATATCGGAGGTCTTACTGTTATTCTGACACCGGGAAGATACAACGCTGCCTATTTTGAACACTCCTATTTAGCAGAAAAGACAGGAGCACATCTGGTAAACGGTTCGGAACTTCGGGTAAAAGACGATAAGTTATACTATGAGACCTACAACGGAAAATTAGAGCGGGTGGGAGCTGTTTACCGCAGAATTTCAGACGAATATTTAGACCCGATGAATTTTAATCCCGAATCCATGATTGGAATTCCCCATGTCTATGATGTATTTAGAAAAGGAAATGTAGCAATTCTCAATGCACCGGGCAACGGAGTCGGAGATGATAAGGGAATCTATTACTTCGTTCCAAAGATGATAAAGTACTATTTAGGTGAGGAACCGATACTGAACAATGCACCGACCTATCTGCCGTTTTATGAAGAGGATATGAGCTATGTCTTAGAGCATTTTGATGATCTGGTGTTAAAAGATGTGGCAGAGGCAGGCGGATATGGCGTGGTCTTTGGAAACAGTCTGAGCAGCAGTCAGAAAGAACGTTTTTTGACGGTACTAAAAGAGGAACCGAGAAGGTTCATTGCACAGGAAGTCATTGATTTTCAGGATATTGATATTTTAGAAGGAAGCGAGACCCTTCCAAGAAAAGCGGATTTGCGGGCATTCGTGTTAATGGCAGATGAACCGCTGGTATGGAAAAGCGGACTGACTCGTTTTTCAAGGAACCCGGATTCCTTTATTGTTAATTCATCACAGGGAGGAGGATTTAAAGACACATGGGTATTATCTCAATAGAACAGACAGACCGGTTATTCTGGTTAGGAAGATATTCAGAGAGGGTGTATACGACCTTAAGGCTGTACTATAACAGCTTCGATACAATGATTGATGAAATTACAGACAGCTATACAGAGTTTTGTAGAATGATAGATATTCCGGATGTCTATGGCTCAAAGGAGGTTTTCAAAGAAAAATATCCCTTTGATGAAGAAAATCCGGATTCGATTTTAAGCAACTTAAACAGAGCTTACGACAATGCCGTTGTCTTAAGGGAGGAGATTGGCTCAGAGACACTTTCCTATATTCAGCTTGCAATCTACGCTATGCACAAGGCAAAGGTAAGCAAAGCCCCCCTAATTGAAATGCAGCGTGTCATCGACAACATTCTTGCTTTTTGGGGAATTGCAGATGACAGTATCGATTCGGAGCATGTGAGAAATATTATTAAGACGGGAAAACGGATTGAACGCATTGATTTGTATGCCAGACTTGGAATTGAGAGAAAGGAGTTAGCACGTGAGATTAACCGTCTGGTGCCTCGGATTGCACGTAGCGGAATTTCTTACCGGGAAGAGAAAGTAAATCTGTTAAAAGAACTTGTGAAAGAGCCTGAAATTGATTATTATAGGATTGTATATGAGGTAGAAACAATCTTATAAAGGAGCAGAATCGTGAAAAAATTACATTTCGATTACTATATGCAGATTACATATTCTAAAAACGTGGAGAAATGTCATTATACGATAAAATGCATACCGGTCAATACAGACAGGCAGCGAATAGAAGAAATAAATATTGAGATGGTGCCAAAGAATTCTTTCTCTAAGGGTGAGGATTCCTTTGGTAACCGCATGATTTATGGCAGTATCGAAGAAGTACATACGCAGTTCAGCTTCCATATTAAGGGGAAGGCTGTGACAGGAATTACCGACGCGGAAACTGTGGGAAGTGAGTCCCTTCTTGGGATGTATCGTTATCCCTATGGTCTGACTGTGCCGGGAGAGGAACTGGCATCCTATTATCACAGCCTGAACTTAGAAAACGGATTGTCTGCTTATGAGACAGGTACTGCATTGATGCACAGACTGTATCGTGATTTTTCCTATGAAAAAAATGTAACTGATATTACCACCACAGCAGAAGAGGCATGGAAGTTAGGACGTGGAGTCTGTCAGGACTATGCCCACATCTTAATTGCATTGTGCAGAATGGCGGGAATATCGGCGAGATATGTGACAGGAATGTTGATAGGGGAAGGATACAGTCATGCATGGGTAGAGATTTTATCAGAAAATAAATGGTATGCCCTAGACCCTACGAACAATCTGATTGTCACAGATTCCCACATCAAACTAGGAACCGGAAGAGACGCGTCAGATTGTATGATAAACCGCGGAGTGATTATAGGTGGCGGCAGTCAGACACAGGAAATCCGAGTAAGCGTGGAGGAAATCATATAGAGGTCAGGGCAGGAAAGGCTTGGTCATATATGATAGAGACAATCGCATCGGTGGGACTTCCCATAGATGAAGTATTAGAGATAAAAAAACACCGTATCACACCGGATAAAAAAATACCGGGACAGATGAAACGGATTAGTGTTGTCACCGGAATTCATGGAGATGAATTAGAAGGGCAGTATGTCTGCTTTGAACTGATACAGCGTATTAAGGCAGAGAAAGAAAAATTAACAGGAATTGTAGATATCTATCCGGCAATGAATCCTTTGGGAATTGATTCAATTACCCGTGGGATTCCCGCCTTCGATTTGGATATGAACCGCCTGTTTCCCGGCAATCGGGAAGGAGATATGACCGAATATCTGGCTTCTCAGATTATAGAGGATGTGGCGGGTTCTGACGTCTGCGTGGACATTCACGCAAGTAACATCTATTTGACAGAAATTCCCCAAATCCGTATCAACGAATTACATAAGGAAAAATTAGTACCTCTTGCAGAGAGAACCAATGTGGACTTTATCTGGGTACACGGTGCAAGTACGGTCTTAGAGTCTACCTTTGCCCACAGTTTGAACAGCAGGGATGTACCGACTCTGGTTGTGGAGATGGGTGTGGGTATGCGAATTACCAAATCCTACTGTGAACAGCTTGTAGATGGTATCATGAACCTTATGAGAGACATGGGCATCTGGCAGGGAGAGACGAAAGCACCTAAGAAGCCGATTATCTCAGAGAATCCTGAGGATGTAAGTTATCTGAATGCCACAACGGCAGGAGTATTTGTACCCGAGGTAAGACACTGGGAAAGGTTAAAAAAGGGAGACCACATCGGTAGTATCATCGACCCTCTGCAAGGGAAAGTATTAGATAAGATACTTTCTCCTGTGGATGGTATTTTATTTACAATTCGGGAATATCCCATCGTAGATGCCGGCTCCCTGGTGGGAAGGCTTCTTCGTGAAGAAGTGTTAGAGAGGTCGTAGAGAAGATGAAGAAAAAAATTGTATATGAAATTAAATCCTTATATAGAGATAACTTCCGTGTAACAGGCTACGAGTTCGGGGAGGGAAAGAAATCGGTCTGTGTGGTGGGGAGCACCAGAGGAAACGAAGTGCAGCAACTCTATGTCTGCTCACAGCTTGTAAAAAGATTAAAGAAAATGGAAGAGGAGGGGAAGATAAAAGCGGGTCATAGAATCCTTGTCATTCCATCTATCAATCCCTATTCCATGAATATCCAAAAAAGATTCTGGCCTACGGACAATACAGATATCAATCGGATGTTTCCGGGCTATGATTTAGGAGAGACCACCCAGAGGATTGCAGCGGGAGTCTTTGAAGTAGTCAAAGAATATCAGTATGGAATGCAGCTTGCATCCTTTTATATGCCGGGGAAATTTACCCCCCATGTCCGCATGATGAAAGCGGGATTTGAGAATACAGAGCTTGCAAAAGAATTCGGTATGCCCTATGTGGTACTGCGCAATATCCGACCGTATGATACCACAACCTTAAACTACAACTGGCAGGTCTGGGAAACCCATGCATTCAGCATCTATACCACGACAACGGCAAGGATAGACAAAGAGAGTGCGGGGATGGCAGTCCGCAGTATCTTAACATTTTTAAACAAAGAGGAAATAGTACAGTATCATGGACATGACGGATATATTTCTCAGGTGGTGGAAGATACGGATATGGTTTCTGTGAGAACCAGGTCGTCGGGAATATTTGAAAGTGTGGTGGAAGTCGGAGCCGAGGTGGGAAAAGGACAGGTCTTAGCAAAGATTTTAGACCCTTATGAAGGAGGGGTAAAAGAGACCTTACAATCTCCGGTAGATGGCATTGTCTTTTTTGAACATGATGCACCTTTGACCTATGCCAATACGGCGGTTTATAAACTGGTAGTACGCGAAGATTAAGGGAGCTGTCACATAATCATTTTACTGCTGATAAAATAGGTTACCGGAAGATTGGTTATTCTTGAAATGAATTATGGATTTTTTGATAATATTGGTATGACTTTTAACAGCATGCAGAAAATTTCAGGAGTAT
>JBJELL010000346.1:0-6439 GCA_051879115.1 Lachnospiraceae bacterium | reverse complement strand
ACATTTTCAGATACAGGTAAGCGACACGCTCTCCGTGTTCGACCACCTGACTGTTCAATTCACTCAGAATCCGTTTGAGAACAGCATATAGTGAAACATCCTTTTTCATTCATTATCTCCTATGTATTAGGTTTATCATATGTACGGTTATCGTTTGTTGACATCATCTTTGATGATGTTTTTTAATATCATTATACTATCATTAAACAGTAGTTGCGTCAATTTGTACCATTAAATGAACCTGTTTAATTTATCCTGTCTATAGCGGGGAAAACAGAGGCAGAAATACGTCTGCCTGTTAGTTGACATAACAAAAGAAAGAACAAAATAAAATGAATAAAAATTCCAATTCCATGCATAGTTATGAAATTTGTGGAATATGCCGGATTTTATTGACAAAGTAAAATTTAAAATGATAAAATATACTAAAATATTAGTGCAAAAAAAGGTTATATTCAGGGGGTGCGAAGGAAGCATTGAGCAGGTATCGACCTCCTTTTTTATTGGCGGATACCGTCAGTGAAGAACGAACCTAGAACAAGGAGTGAAATCATGAAGAAATATATTGTAAAACGAGTATTTCTTGCCATCGTAACGATTTTTGTAATCAGTGCGATTACATTCTTTGCGATGAACCTGATTCCGGGCGGACCTTTTAACAAAGAAAAGGCTTTAAGTCCGGCAGTACAGCAGACGTTGGAAGAAAGATACAATCTGGATAAACCGGTATATGTTCAGTTTGGTTTGTATTTAAAGAATCTTCTGCATGGAGACTGGGGTGTCAGCTTGAAAACCGGACGTGACATCTGGACAGATATGTGGGCTAAATTTCAAGTCTCAGCAAAATTAGGAGGAATAGCGGCTATTGTTGCAATTATTGTGGGAATTATTCTGGGCAGTATTGCAGCTTTGCAGAGAAATAAATGGCCCGACCGGGTTATTATCTTTTTTACGACACTGGCTACGGCAATGCCGTCATTCGTATTGGCAACGCTGTTGCTGCTGGTATTCTGCCTGACGTTGGAATGGGTGCCGGTGTGGTCATCTTCAGACCCGAACTATATTCTTCCGGTCATTGCTTTGAGCCTGTATCCGATGGCATATATTACAAGGTTGACAAAGACCAGTATGCTGGATGCATTAAATCAGGACTATGTACGTACGGCAAGAGCTAAGGGTGTGGATACGAAAAAAGTAATCTTTAAACATGCTCTTAGAAATGCTTTAATTCCGGTTGTTACATATGTAGGACCGATGGTAGCTTATATTTTGGTCGGTTCCATGGTTGTAGAAAACATCTTTACCATTGGAGGACTTGGAACCGCTTTTGTAACAAGTATTACAAACCGTGATTACACCATGATTATGGCTACAACAATTTTCTTAGCAGTATTGATGGTTATTGCAAATCTGCTTACGGATATCGCGTACAAGATTATAGATCCGCGTATTACATTTGAATAAGAGAGGATAGAAGATATGCTGAACGAAAATGGAAGCCCGAAGAAGGCACTGCTGTCTACGCAGGTTGATTTATCAAAATTCGACAGCTCTTATTTCAGAGAGGCAACAGAAGAAGAGAAGAAACAGCAGGATGTCATGAGCGAATCAACAACGTTCTTCAAAGACGGTATGCGCCGTTTGAGAAAGAATCCGCTTGCTATGGGCAGTCTGGTGGTATTGATACTGATATTATTAATTATTATATTTGCACCGATGGTAGTTCCATATGGCTATGACGAGATTATCACAGTGGATGGGATGCGAGATAAGAGTGCAAACAATCTGGGAATGATGGAGTACTCTCCAAGAGAACTTCAGTACATGGAGCAGACAGGAGAGAAGTTATTTCCGCATATTTTTGGAACAGACAGTCTCTGCCGTGATTATTTTATCCGTGTTATCTACGGAACCAGAGTCAGCCTTGCAGTCGGTCTGGTAGCGTCTATCATGGTATTGATTATCGGTCTGTTATACGGGGCAATCGCAGGATATTGCGGTGGTGCTGTGGATATGATTATGATGCGTATTGTAGATGTTATTTATTCCTTGCCGGATATGTTGATGATTATTCTGCTTTCCGTGGTGTTGAATGTGACGTTAGCACCCGCCATTGAAGGAACCGTTTTGTCAAAGCTGGGAACGAATATGATATCAATTTTTATTGTATTCGGATTGCTCTATTGGGTGGGTATGGCACGCCTTGTGCGAGGTCAGGTACTTTCCATTAAGAGCAGTGAATATGTACTTGCAGCAAGATGTATCGGAACAAAGGGCAGCAAGATTTTAAGCAGACATATTATACCGAACTGTCTATCCGTTATCATCATTACGACGGCACTTCAGATTCCGTCTGCGATTTTTACAGAGAGTTACTTAAGCTTCTTAGGATTGGGTGTTGCAGCACCGTTAACCTCCCTGGGAAGTCTTGCGAATACAGCACGTGCAGGTATGCAGTCTTATCCGTCTAAGTTGGTTATTCCGGCAGTGATTATCTGTCTGATTGTACTTGCTTTTAACCTCTTAGGAGATGGACTCAGAGATGCATTCGATTCAAAATTAAAGTAAGGAGATTCGTAAAATGAGTGAAACAGAAAAAAATACAGATTACTTATTAGAAGTGGAAAATCTCCATACTTGTTTTCACACAGAATCAGGAGATGTCAATGCAGTCAACGGACTGTCGATGAGATTAGAAGCAGGAAAGACATTGGGAATCGTAGGGGAATCCGGTTCCGGTAAATCTGTTACGGCATATTCCATTATGCGGATATTAGCAGAGACCGGAGAGATTACGGAAGGTTCCATCAAATATAAGGGAGAGGACATTACGAAATGGAGCGAGAAGCAGATGCATAATTTCCGCGGCTCAAAATGTTCCATTATCTTTCAGGACCCGATGACAAGTCTGAACCCGGTTTTTACTGTTGGAAATCAGTTGATGGAAGCAATCATGCTCCATACAGATAAAAATAAAAAAGAAGCTAGAGAGCGTGCGATAGAAATGCTGACTCTCGTAGGAGTCAATGAACCGGAGAGCCGTTTAAAACAGTATCCGCATGAACTTTCCGGCGGTATGCGCCAGCGTGTTATGATTGCCATGGCACTTGCCTGTGAACCGGATATTCTGATTGCTGATGAGCCGACCACTGCCTTAGACGTGACGATTCAGGCACAGATTTTAGAGCTGATGCAGGATTTGCAGAAAAAACTGGGAATGGCAATCATCATGGTAACCCATGATTTGGGTGTTATCGCAAGTATGTGTGATGAGATTCTTGTTATGTACGGCGGGCGTGTCTGCGAGAGAGGAACCGCAGACGATATCTTCTATCGTCCGGCACATGAATACACGAAGGGTCTGCTTCGTTCCATACCGAGAAAAGACAATATGAAAGAAAGACTGATTCCAATCGGCGGAACACCGATTAACCTTTTAAATATGCCAAAAGGATGTGCTTTCTGTCCGCGGTGTGAAGCGGCAATGAAAGTCTGTTTAGAAGAGCCGCCACAGGAGATTCGACTCAGTGACAGCCATTTAGCAAGCTGTTGGATGAATATTAAGAAAATGTATGAAGCACAGGAGGAAAATAAGAATGAGTGAGGAAAAAAATCTGCTGGAAGTCAGCCACTTAAAACAGTATTTTCCGGTGCATCAGGGATTTCATACGATACCGTTAAAGGCGGTAGATGATATTTCATTTGCAATCAAACCGGGAGAGACCTTAGGTCTGGTTGGAGAGTCCGGATGTGGTAAGACCACCGTAGGACGTACCCTGCTTCGTTTGTATCAGCCGACAGCAGGAAGAATTGTATTTGATGGAGATGTTCTGTTCGACAGTGAGCAGAAAATTGATGTGGATATGATGCCATACCGCAAGAAAATGCAGATGGTATTTCAGGATCCATACTCTTCCTTGAATCCGCGAATGACCGTTGAGGATATTATAGGAGAGCCTTTAGATGTACACAAGCTGTACAGCAGCAGGGCAGAGAGAAGAGATAAAATATTGGAATTAATGGGATATGTGGGATTAAATGCAGAACATGCTACACGTTATGCCCACGAATTTTCCGGTGGACAGAGACAGCGTATCGGAATTGCCCGTGCCCTTGCCGTAAATCCGAAATTTATCGTCTGTGATGAGCCGGTATCGGCACTTGATGTATCCATTCAGGCACAGGTTGTCAACATGTTTGAAGATTTACAGAAAAAATTCGGTATGGCATACTTGTTCATTGCCCACGATTTATTAATCGTGCAGCATATTTCCGATAGAATTGCTGTTATGTATTTAGGTAAAATGATGGAGATTGCACCTGCCGATGAACTGACCGACAACCCAATCCACCCATACACCATGAGTCTGCTCTCCGCAGTACCGATTCCGGACCCGGAGACAGCAAGAAAGAGCAAACGTATCGTATTAGAAGGGGATGTACCAAGTCCTTTGAATATGCCAAGTGGCTGTCCTTTCCGTACCCGTTGTGCCTATGCAACGGAACAGTGTGCACAGGAGATGCCGCCGTTAGAAGACCGCGGTAACGGACACTTTGTGGCATGTTGGGAGCGATAACCAGTAAGGTTTCAATTTCCGCAAGGAGTGAGACATAGAACAAAAAATTTCATTAGGAGGAAAAAAATGAAGAAGAGAATTATTTCTACCTTGTTGGTTGCAACGATGGCAGTCAGCCTTGTAGCATGTGGCGGCAGCAAAGATGCATCCAAAAAAACGGCTTCAGAGTCTAAGAAGAGTACAAACACAGAAGTGTTAAGCCTGAACTTAGCATCTGAACCATCTTATCTAGATCCGGCATTAAACAGTACTGTAGATGGCGGATGTTTGGCAGTTAACTCATTCGCAGGTCTTTATACCTACGACAAAGACGGAAAATTAGCACCGGCTTTATCCGATGGAGAGCCAACAATTTCCGAAGACCAGAAAACCTACACTTTCAAATTAATCGAGTCTAAATGGAGCGATGGAAGTGAATTAACAGCAAACGATTTCGTATACAGCTGGAACCGTGTTGCAAATCCGGATACAGCAGCAGATTATGCTTATCTGTTTGACATCATTGCAAAAAATGATGATGGTACATTAAAGGTAACAGCAGACGACGACTATACATTAACCGTAGAATTGACAAATCCTTGTTCTTACTTCCTGGATTTATGTGCATTCCCTACATTTATGCCGGTACATCAGGCATCTGTAGAAGCAGCAGATCCGGATGGAAAAACACCTGGAGCATGGGCACAGGAAGCAGGATTTATCTGTAACGGTGCTTATACCTTAAAAGAGTGGAAACACAACGAGAGCATGGTATATGTGAAAAACGACAATTACTATGATGCTAAAAACGTAACTATGCCGGAATTACACTTCATGTTAAGTGATGATATGACAGCAGTATATGCTGCATATAACAGCGGAGACTTAGATTTCATTGAGGATGTACCAACAGATGAAATTGCAAGTGTACTCGACAGCGAAGAGTTCTACATTGCAGACCAGCTTGGAACATACTATGTTGCATTTAACGTAAACAGTGAAATGTTTGAAGGCAAGACAGCAGAGCAGGCAGCAAAAATGCGTGAAGCTATAAGCCTTATGATTGACCGTGACTACATTGTAGAGACAGTAGCACAGACAAATCAGAAGTTAGCAAATTCCTTTATCCCGTCCACAATGTCAGATGGTAATGGCGGTACATTCAAAAAAGAGGGTTACTTCGATGCAGAAAAGACCGGACAGGGCAATGCTGAAAAAGCTATGAAACTCTTAGAAGAGTGTGGATATACATTCGAGGATAACGGAAATGGCTCATGGTCAATTTCCCCGGCACTTACTGTAAACTATATCTTAAATACTCTGGATTCACACCAGAAAGTTGCAGAAGCAATGCAGCAGGATTTAGCAGTCATCGGTATTGATATGAAGATTTCTTCTGAAGACTGGAATGTATTTATAGAGGATAGAAAACAGGGTAACTTTGACGTTGCTCGTGAAGGATGGGTAGCTGACTACAACGATCCTATCAACATGCTTGAAATCTGGACAACAGATTCCGGTAACAACGATGCTCAGTTTGGTAGAGAAGACAAAGAATATGCACCTGCTAACTGGGATGAGTACGATAAATTAGTTGACCAGATTCGTGTAGAAACAGATGCAGAAAAACGTATTGAGTTAATGCATCAGGCAGAAGATATGCTGATGGAGACATGGGCAGTTGTTCCGCTTTATGAATACCACGACATCTATATGCAGAAATCCAATGTAGAAGGAACTGTCGTAAACGTATTCGGAATGAAATACTTTATGTATACTACAAAGAAATAATATGACAGAGCAAAGGGGCTCCCGGGATATCCGGGAGTCTTTTTTACTTTATAGGAAATTTCTCAAATCGTCAGAAATGGTGTATAATGACA
>JBJELL010000345.1:0-1631 GCA_051879115.1 Lachnospiraceae bacterium | reverse complement strand
TACACAACCCAAAGAAAGAGGGGACTTTGGAAGAAACGGTAGGAGCAGCACTTGCACAGATAGAAGAAAAGCAGTATGAAGCCGCCCTGATTGCAAAGGGAATCCCGGCAGAGAATATCCGAAAATACGGATTTGCTTTTGAAGGAAAAAATGTACTGATAGGATAGTTACCGGAAGATGGATTATTCTTGAAATAAATTTCATCTTCCGGTAACGGATTCTATCATAGATAAAGGAGAAAAAGAATAAGACCCAAAAGGAGAGAGGGTGCACTACCGCTAGACAGTGCACCCTCTAATTAGGGTAATGAGAAAATGAAAAAACTAATTCGTTAATTTCTTTTGATGACAATTACATAATAGAAGATAAATATGACAAATATTTGACCGCATTATAAAAAATTCATGAAGAAAAATAAAAAAAGTAGAAAGAATTCCGAAAGAAGGATTAACAGTTGACTTCCTGCTATAGAAATGATAGGATAATATTCGCACAAGATATAGTGTTAAAAACAAAAAAACTAGAAATTGCATACAAAATATAGGTGACATAATATCCTATAATAGTTAATAGAATCACAGAATTTGGAAGGATGATGAGTATGATTAAGGTTGTCAAAAAGGACGGAACCAAAGAAGATTTCAACGTACAGAAGGTGGTAGTTGCGGTTAATAAATCAGCATACCGTGCCCTGATTACGTTCACTCAGGAGGAGTTAGATTTTATCTGTCAGTTCGTGGAAGAAAAGGTCAAAGAAATGCAGATAACAGAAGTGCCGATTGCAACGATGCACAATATTGTGGAAGGGGCATTAGAGCGTGTCAATCCGATTGTGGCAAAGAGTTATCGCGATTACCGGAATTACAAGCAGGATTTCGTACAGATGTTAGACGAGGTCTATAAAAAGAGCCAGTCCATCATGTATATTGGAGATAAAGAGAACTCCAACACGGACAGTGCCTTGGTATCTACCAAACGAAGCTTGATTTTCAATGAATTAAATAAGGAACTCTACAAAAAATTCTTCATGACCACAGAAGAGATTCAGGCATGCCGTGACGGTTACATCTATGTTCACGATATGTCTGCAAGACGCGATACGATGAACTGCTGTCTCTTTGATGTGGAGAATGTCTTAAGAGGCGGATTTGAGATGGGAAATCTCTGGTACAACGAGCCAAAGACCTTAGATGTGGCATTCGATGTCATCGGAGATATTGTTCTAAGTGCGGCAAGCCAGCAGTATGGCGGTTTTACTGTACCGAGTGTGGAAAAAATCTTAGAACCTTATGCACAAAAATCCTATAAAAAATACAAAGAAAAATATTTAAGTTTAGGACTCAGCGAAGAACGTGCAGAGGAAGAGACGATAAAAGACATTGAAAGAGATTTTGAGCAGGGTGTTCAGGGATGGGAATATAAGTTCAACTCCGTATCTTCAAGCCGCGGCGACTATCCGTTTATTACTATGACTTTTGGAACGGGAACGAAGCGTTTTGAAAAAATGTGCTCTATCGCTATGTTAAATGTGCGTAAAAAAGGACAGGGAAAGTCAGAGTGTAAAAAACCGGTACTCTTCCCAAAACTGGTATTTTTATATGATGAGAACCTTCATGGAGAAGGAAAAGAAT
>JBJELL010000344.1:0-6512 GCA_051879115.1 Lachnospiraceae bacterium | reverse complement strand
AAAGTCTATATGAATATAAAAACGGTTTTGAAAAATTCAAAACCGTTTTTTTGCATATCCTATTGTGGAAATTATTTATTTTCTTCAAGTTCAGCCATTTTCATAGCACGGACTTTTAATGGAAGACCGAATAAGGTAATGAAACCTTCTGCGTCATGGTGGTCATATAAATCACCGGTAGTAAAACTTGCAAGGGATTCACTATAGAGTGAATATGGGGAAGTAGTACCGGCCTTGATGATATTACCTTTGTAAAGTTTGAATTTTACTTCTCCGGTCACATATTTCTGTGTAGACTCAACGAATGCCTGAACAGCCTCGCGAAGAGGTGTGAACCATTTTCCTTCGTATACAATCTGAGCCATCTTGTTGCCCATGTCTTTTTTCACTTCCATAGTAGCACGGTCTAATACCAGTTCTTCTAACTGCTGATGAGCTTCCATTAAGATAGTTCCACCAGGAGTCTCATATACACCACGGGATTTCATACCAACAACACGGTTTTCTACAATATCTACAATACCAATACCGTGTTTACCGCCAAGACGGTTCAGTTCACGGATGATATCAGATACCTTCATTTCTTTTCCGTTTACAGATTTTGGTACGCCGGCTTCAAATGTCATAGTAACATATTCGCCTTCTTCCGGAGCCTTCTCTGGACTTACACCTAAGACAAGTAAGTGGTCGTAATTTGGCTCACATGCAGGGTCTTCTAATTCCAATCCCTCATGGCTGATATGCCATAAGTTACGGTCACGGCTGTAGGAAGAATCAGCGGAGAATGGAAGGTCAATACCGTGGTCTTTGCAGTATGCAATCTCAGCCTCACGGGAATCCATGTTCCATTTGTCATCACGCCATGCAGCAATAATCTTTAAATCAGGAGCAAGGGCTTTGATTCCAAGCTCAAAACGAATCTGGTCATTTCCTTTTCCGGTAGCACCGTGGCAGATTGCAGTAGCACCTTCTTTTCTTGCCACTTCAACGAGTCTTTTTGCAATGCCCGGACGTGCCATGGAAGTACCGAGTAAGTATTTGTTTTCGTATACAGCACCTACCTGTACACAAGGAATGATGTAATCGTCACAGAACTCGTCTGTAATATCTTCTATGTATAATTTAGATGCACCGGATAATTTTGCTCTTTCCTCTAAACCGTCTAATTCTTCTTCCTGTCCGCAGTCGATGCAGCAGCAGATAACTTCATAGTCATAATTTTCCTTTAACCAAGGGATGATTGCCGTGGTGTCTAATCCACCGGAGTAGGCTAAAACAACTTTTTCTTTCATAATTAAAATCCTTTCTTCCGTTCGTTATTTTGCAGTTTTTCTGCACTGACCTTACTATATAATAAAAGGTGAAATAATGCAAGTGAAAAAATATACATATTTTATAAATAAAAATTCAATTAATTTGATTAGAAGCATAAATAAATGAATAATTTTAAGGAAATATGAATAAATATGCATAAAAAATGAAAAAAATATGCAAAAACCCTTTACGAAAGGGAAAAGATATACTAAGATAGGAGTAGTTATCTAAGAAAGAAGGAAAGAAAATGATAAAAGCAGGAATCATAGGAGCGACCGGATATGCCGGAGGGGAACTGGTGCGTATCCTGTTAGGACACAAAGAAGTAGAGATTAAGTGGTATGGCTCAAGAAGCTATATTGATAAAAAATATGCAGATGTATATAGAAATATGTTCACACTGGTAGAGGATACCTGTCTGGATGATAATATAGAAAAACTCGCAGATGAAGTGGATGTTATTTTTACAGCCACACCACAGGGATTTTTAGCGGGAGTACTGACAGAAGAGATTTTAAAAAAATGTAAGGTCATTGACTTAAGTGCAGATTATCGAATCAAAGATGTAGACATTTATGAAAAATGGTATGGAATTGAGCATAAATCACCACAGTTTATAGAAGAAGCGGTGTATGGACTCTGTGAAATAAACAGAGAACAGACTAAGGGAAAGAGATTGGTTGCGAATCCGGGATGTTATACCACCTGTTCCATTCTTACCGCATATCCTTTGGTAAAGGAGGGACTGATTGATACCTCCACCTTAATTGTAGATGCGAAGTCCGGTACTTCCGGTGCCGGAAGAGGAGCAAAGGTTGCGAACCTCTATTGCGAGGTAAATGAGAATATTAAGGCATATGGCGTTGCTTCCCACAGACATACCCCGGAGATTGAAGAGCAGCTTGGCTATGCGGCAGGTGAGACAATACAGATTAACTTTACCCCGCATTTAGTGCCAATGAATCGTGGAATTCTCGTAACGGAATATGCCACACTGAAAAAAATCAATGGAAAATTGCCAACTTATGAAGAAGTAAAGACAGTCTATGATAAATATTACAAAGAGGAAAAATTTGTAAGAGTCCTTGAGAAAGGTGTGTGCCCGGAGACAAAATGGGTAGAGGGCAGCAACTTTGTGGATGTGAACTTTGTGATTGATGAGAGAACCGGACGCATTATCATGATGGGGGCTCTTGATAATATTGTAAAAGGAGCAGCAGGACAGGCGGTACAGAATATGAATATTCTTTTTGGACTGCCGGAGGAGACCGGACTAGAGCTGGTTCCGATGTTCCCATAGGAAGAGAAGATGAATACATATACAATACGGACAATGACAATCGAGGATTATGAAAAGGTCTATGCACTCTGGCAGTCCATTCATGGATTTGGAGTACGTTCCCTTGATGATTCTAAGGAAGGAATTGAGCGTTTCTTAAAAAGAAATCCAACCACCAGTGTGGTTGCCATGGAAGATGGGAAGATTGTAGGAGCGATTCTGTGTGGGCATGATGGAAGACGAGGCTGTTTTTATCATGTCTGTGTTCATGAAAAATACAGACAGCGTGGAATTGGAAAGGACATGGCAGTTACCTGCATGAAGGCATTGCAGGAGGAAAAGATTAACAAAGTCTGTCTGATTGCATTCAAAAAGAATGAAGTGGGAAATGTCTTTTGGAAGAGCGTGGGCTGGACTTTTCGTGAGGATTTGAACTACTATGATTTTACGTTAAATGAGGAAAATATTACGAATTTTATTTCGTAAGGATAGTCAGAAAAGAGGTATCAGTATGAAAGTAATAGACGGTGGAGTAACAGCAGCAAAGGGATTTATGGCGGCATCGACAGCAGCCGGAATTAAGTATAAGGACCGTACCGATATGGCAATGATTTACAGCGAGGTGCCATGTAAGGCAGCAGGAACCTTTACAACCAATGTGGTAAAAGCAGCACCGGTTTTGTATGACAAAAAGATTGTAACGGAGAGTCCTTTTGTGCAGGCAGTTGTAGTCAATGCCGGAATTGCCAATGCATGTACGGGAGCAGAAGGATATGGATACTGTGAGGACACTGCAAAAAAAGCAGGAGAGGAATTGCAGATACCAAAAGAGGCAGTCTTAGTAGCTTCTACCGGAGTTATCGGAATGCAGCTTCCGGTAGAAAAGTTAGAAGCGGGCATTGGTGTTATGGCAAAGGAGTTATCCGATACGAGAGAGGCGGCACATAAGGCAGCCTGTGCGATTATGACAACGGATACAAAGCCAAAAGAGGTTGCCGTTACCTTTGAATCCGGTGGAAAAACAGTTACCGTAGGCGGTATGTGCAAAGGCTCAGGAATGATTCATCCGAATATGTGTACCATGCTTGGATTTGTTACAACGGATGTGGCAATCAGCAAAGAACTGTTACAGGAAGCCTTAAGCGAAGATGTAAAAGATACCTATAACATGATTTCGGTAGATGGAGATACTTCCACCAACGATACGGTGTTATTACTGGCAAATGGAAAAGCAGAGAACCCGGAAATTACAGAAAAAAATGAGGACTATAAAAAATTCTGTGAAGCATTGAATTATGTAAATACAGAGATTTCTAAGATGATGGCAGGAGACGGTGAAGGAGCAACGGCACTTTTTGAAGTTAAGGTGGTCAATGCGAAGACAAAGGAAGAGGCAAAAATTTTAAGTAAGTCTGTTGTCTGCTCAAGTCTGACAAAGGCGGCAATCTATGGTCACGATGCTAACTGGGGAAGAATTCTTTGTGCATTGGGTTATTCCGGTGTGGAGTTTGACCCGCAAAAGGTGGATTTGTTCTTTGAGAGTGCAGCAGGAAAGATTCAGATTATCGAAGATGGTGTTGCCGTTGATTACAGCGAAGAAGAAGCTACAAAGATTTTATCCGAACCGGAAGTAACTGCCATTGCAGACATGAAACAGGGAAATGCAGCTGCAACTGCATGGGGATGTGATTTGACATATGATTATATCAAAATCAATGCGGATTACCGTTCTTAATGGATAGAAGAATTACATAATACTGAATAATGGAAAGAAAGGCATAAATGAAAAAGAGGTAGATAAAGATGAGTGAGAAGAGTATGCAGGAAGTTATGGATAAGGCAGCAGTCTTAGTGGAAGCACTGCCTTATATCCAGCGTTTTAACCGTAAGATTATCGTTGTAAAATACGGCGGAAGTGCCATGGTGGATGAGGAACTGAAAAAAAGTGTTATTCAGGATGTAACCCTTTTAAAACTGGTTGGATTCAAGCCGATTATCGTACATGGCGGCGGCAAGGAAATCAGCAAATGGGTGGAAAAGGTAGGCATGGAACCGGAGTTTGTCAATGGTCTTAGAAAGACGGATGAGGCAACGATGGAGATTGCAGAAATGGTCTTATCAAAAGTAAACAAATCCTTAGTTCAGATGGTAGAAGAATTAGGTGTTAATGCCATTGGTATCAGCGGAAAAGACGGTGGTATGCTCAAGGTAGAAAAAAAATATTCCAACGGACAGGACATTGGCTATGTGGGAGAGATTACAGAGGTCAATCCAAAGATTCTCTATGATTTATTGGAAAAAGATTTTCTCCCAATCGTATGCCCGATTGGTATGGATGATAAATTCAATTCCTATAATATTAACGCAGACGATGCGGCATGTGCAATCGCAAGAGCAGTCAGTGCAGAAAAATTGGCATTTTTAACAGATATTGAAGGGGTGTATAAAGACCCTGCCGATAAGAGCACACTGATTTCCGAGTTGACGGTTTCCCATGCAAAAGAACTGATTGGAAACGGCAATATCGGTGGAGGAATGCTTCCAAAGCTAAACAACTGTATTGACGCCATTGATAATGGGGTATCAAGAGTACATATCTTAGACGGACGGATTGCTCACTGTCTGTTACTTGAAATCTTTACAAACAAAGGAATTGGTACAGCAATCTTAGGAGATAAGGAGATGAAATTCTACCATGAATAAAGAAAGTTATATCCAAAGGGAAGAAAACGTATTGCTCCATACCTACAATCGTTTTCCACTTGTTTTAGATCATGGAGAGGGTGTTTATCTCTATGATACCGATGGAAAAAAATACTTAGACTTTGCCGCCGGAATTGCGGTACAGGCACTTGGCTATGGAAACAAGACATACAATGAGGCATTGAAACATCAGATAGATAAACTGACTCACACCTCAAACCTCTATTACAATCTGCCGACAATGGAAGCGGCAGAAAAATTACTTGAAGTCTCTGGGATGGACCGCGTATTCTTCACAAACAGTGGAACCGAGGCAATCGAAGGAGCCATTAAGGCAGCCAAAAAATATGCCTATACAAGAGACGGTCATACAGACCATGAGATTATTGCTATGAACCACTCATTTCACGGAAGAACGCTAGGAGCACTTTCCGTGACCGGAAATAAGCATTATCAAGAACCTTTTGAACCGCTTTTAGAAGGAGTATGTTTTGCCAACTTCAATGATTTAGAAAGTGTAAAATCACAGGTAACCGACAGAACCTGTGCTATTATTTTTGAAACGGTACAGGGAGAGGGCGGAATCTATCCGGCAACAGAGGAATTTATGAAAGGTATCAAAGAACTCTGTGAAGAAAAGGACATCCTGCTCATTCTTGACGAAGTGCAGTGCGGCATGGGACGTACCGGAGAAATGTTCGCATGGCAGAACTATAACATCAAGCCGGACATTATGACCAGTGCAAAAGCCTTAGGCTGCGGCGTTCCGGTGGGAGCCTTTTTAATGACAGAGCGTGTAGCTGAAAAATCTTTAAAGCCGGGAGATCACGGTACTACTTATGGTGGAAATCCGTTTATAGGTGCAGCCGTTTCCACTGTATTGGATTTATATGAGGAACTCGACATCATAAACCATGTGAGAGAAATAGGACCATATCTTGCAGAAAAACTGGATGGATTGGTAGAAAAATATGACTTCATAACAGCAAGACGCGGCGTAGGACTTATGCAGGGAATCGTAAGTGAGAAACCGGTAGGAACCATAACGGCAAAGGCATTGGAAAAAGGACTGTTGATTATATCGGCAGGAAGCGATGTGATAAGGTTTGTACCGCCGTTAGTTATCGAAAAAGAGCATATAGACGAAATGATTGAAAAACTAGATGCTGTATTAGAGGAGATGATATAAGGGACTATTGCAAAATAATTTTCATAC
>JBJELL010000343.1:0-6593 GCA_051879115.1 Lachnospiraceae bacterium | reverse complement strand
GAAGAATGTGATTATCTTTTTGTCTATGTACACTGGGGAATCGAGAGGAACACCACACCGGAGGATTATCAAAAGAATATGGCAAGACAATATATCGATGCAGGGGCGGATGCGGTCATCGGTTCCCATCCCCATGTCTTGCAGGGAATAGAGTTCTATAAAGAAAAACCGATTTTTTACAGCCTTGGAAACTTTATCTTTAATCAGGACATTGAGAAGACGATGACAGTGCAATTAGAAGCAGCGGAAGGAAAAACAACGTCTGTTCGGATTCTTCCGGCATCTGCATCCGGTGCAAAAACATCCCTGTCAGATGGAGCTAAAGCACAGCAGCTTTATCGTCACTTAGAAGAGATTTCTGATGGAATTAGTATTGATGAAGAGGGAATTGTATCGAAAATTGTAGAACAGTAAGGGAAATTGTGGTATAATTTGGGAAGATATTGTACAGGAAGAAGGTGTACGGCATGCAGACATTGTTTATGGGACTACAGATTGCAGGGATATTAATTGCTCTGATGGCACTTGTGATTTTATTAAAAAGCGAGCCTAGCAGAGAGAACCGATGCCTGATATCTTTTATCATGTTAGAAATACTCCGTAACTTTGGATATCTGTTAGAAATTGCCTCGAAAACGGAAGCAGAGGCGGTTTTGGCGTTAAAGGTAGAATACTTTGGTGCCTGCTTTTTGGTTTCACTGCTTATGATATTTATGGAAAAATACTGTAATGTGAAACTGCCGCGCACATTTGTCAAAATACTCGAGACGGTCAATCTGGTGGTGTTGATATCAGCATTGACCTGTGAATATCATACACTTTTTTATAAAAGTATTGATTTTGTAAAAGAGGGCTGGTATCCGCATTTGGTATTTTCCTATGGGTCAATGTATTATGTTTACATACTTTCCTCTATTTTTATCCCCCTTTTTGTTACCGTGGGAATTCTGTTCTACAGCATACCAAAGACGCAGACGAAAAAAAGAAAAAAGAATCTGATGGAGATAGGCGTCATATTCTGTATACCAATTATCATGCTGGTGCTCAGACAGGTGGGAGTGCTTTCCTGTATTTATGATCCCATTCCGCTGGTATTAAGTATCATGGTATCCATATTAGTTGTTTCACTGTGGAGTAAAAGTGGATTTGACATGTACCGGAGTGCGGCAGCAGAGGTATTAGAGACGATTGACGACTGCGTTATCTTTCTCGATGCGAAGAAGAATATTATCGAATACAACCTTGCATCCTTAGGTGTATTTCCGGAATTAGAGGAGCAGAATATCAAAAACATTGCACAGATAGAAGATTTTCCGATGGATTTATTAGAGACTCCGGGAAAATGCGAGTTTGCATTCCGGGATAATTTCTATGAGGGACATTTAAAAGCAATGGTAGATGAAGAAAGTGTGGTACGCGGTTATACCATGCTGATTTTCGATGTGACAGATACCTATCAACTGATTGGCGAGGTTATGCAGATGAGGGAAGAGGCAGAGCAGGCGAATCGTGCAAAGAGCGATTTCTTAGCCAATATGTCTCATGAGATTCGTACTCCGATGAATGCAATTATTGGAATGAGTGAACTGATTATCGAAGAGAGCCGGGGCAGAAAGATGTATGATTATGCCTGTGATATCAAGACGGCATCTTTGAACCTTTTAGGAATTATCAATGACATTTTAGACCTCTCAAAAGTAGAGTCCGGCAAGCTGGAACTGGTAGAGGATAAGTACTATATACAGCTTCTCGTGGAAGAAGTAGCAAATATGATTAAGATTGTGGCTGCGGAACACGGATTGAAGATTTTAGTAGAGATGGCACCGGATATACCGCATAGACTTTGGGGCGATGAAGGAAGGATTCGCCAGATTTTGATTAACCTTCTGAATAATGCGGTGAAGTTTACAAAGAAGGGTTATGTAAAGCTCAAGGTATCGACAGAAGAGGGCTGGGAGTCGGATATTTGTCTGGTATTTCAGATAGAAGACACCGGAATGGGAATTAAAAAAGAGGATTTGGAGAAAATCTTTGAAGAATTCCAACAGGTAGATACGAAGAAGAACCGAAAGGTAGAAGGAACAGGACTGGGGCTTACGATTTCTAAGAGGCTGGTACACCTGATGGGAGGAAGCATCGAGGTAGACAGTGAATATGGAAAGGGAACCGTATTTACAGTAAAAATTCCACAGAAGGTAGAGGATGTAAGAACTATTACTGAGGTTCCAATCAGTGCAAAAGATTTAAGAGAAAAACAGGAGTCCATGTTCTATGTGCCGAATTATAATGTTCTGCTGGTAGATGATAATAAGGTAAACTTAAGGGTTGCCGGCAAGATGCTTTTAGAATATCAACTGAACTTAGATGAAGCGGACTCCGGAAGGGATGCAATACGCCTCGTAAAAGAACGTGGATATGATATGATTTTTATGGATCATATGATGCCGGGAATGGATGGAATTGAAGCAGCAAAGATTATAAGGGAAGACTGTGGCGAGAATGGAAAACGTCCGATTATGATAGCACTTACGGCGAATGCCATTGCCGGGGCAAAAGAGATGTTTTTAAGCAATGGTTTTCAGGACTTTATCGCAAAGCCTGTCTCTAAGTTAGAACTGCATTCCGTTATGAGTAAATGGATTCCGTCATCTTTGAAAAATCACATTGACGAGGAAGTAAAACCGGAACTGATTACAGAGAATGAACTTGCGGAGATTTACATGAGAGAGGTAAATGTCCGAAAAGCTACCGAGCGAAAAGGCGGCGGATTAAATGATTATCTTGATTTGCTGGAGTTGTTTTTGATGGAAGGAAGCCAGAAGCTCAAATTAATCCGAAGTCTTGCGAAGAAAGAAGACTATCACAATTATGATATTGAGACTCATGCATTAAAGAGTGCTGCGGCAAATATTGGAGCAGACAAATTGTCAGAAAAGGCGAAGGAACATGAATTTGCAGCAAAAGAAGGACGCTATGAATTCATCCAGGAAAATGTGGAAGACCTTCTCAATGACTATGCAGCAATCCTAAGCGAAGTCAAAAGAGTATTGATACGCAAAGGAAGGATTAAGCCAAAGGAGAAAAACAGTTTTGCTAAGATGGAAAGGGCTGAGCTGATAGAAAAATTACAGGCTGCATTGGCAGATCTCGAGGATTTCCGTCCAAAAGAGACCATGCATCAAATAGAAAAGATACTGGAGTATGATTTAGGCAAAGAGACTGAACAAAGGGTAGAAGAGGTGAGGATGAAGCTGAAGTTATACGAAGATGATGAAGCAGAAGAACTGCTTAGGAGTCTGTTAAAGGATCTGGACAACGAATGAGGATGGAGGAGTAGAACAAATGGAGAAAATGAGGATTTTAGTTGTAGACGATAATACGGTAAATCTTGCAACGGTAGAGCAGGAATTGAAGGATAAATACGAAGTGGTTCCCATGTTATCGGGACGCCGTGCCATTAAATATCTGTATAGAGAGAAAGTGGATTTGATTCTTTTAGACGTACAGATGCCGATTATGGATGGCATTGAAACCTTAAAGGAAATCAGAACACAGGAGAATGGAGTCACGGTTCCGGTTATCTTTCTGACAACAAAAAAGGATAAGCTTACGGTATTAGAAGGTGCGAAACTTGGTATTATGGATTATATTACGAAGCCGGTAGATGCAGATGAGCTGCATGACCGTATAGAAAAAGTATTCAAACGCCTTGGTGTACTGCCGATGGAGGAAGAAGAACTGTATAATCGCCTTGTAGATATTCTTTCGGATATTGATAATAACAGAACGAAACAGGCAGTCTTTAAGATGGAAGAGGTTCTAGGATATCAGATTCAAGACGATGTGTCAGGCAGAATGAAAAATGCAAAGCAGAAATTAGAGACAGGGGATGTGGAAGGCGCAGAGAATATGGTAGCCAGAGTCATCCGTATGTTGGAGAAAAATGTGGCGTCTATCGGCAAGATGTCTTCGATGCCGATTAGCACAGGAGAGATTAATGCACGGATTCTCTATATCCTAGATGAACTTGAAAATTTCAAAATCAAGAATGCAATGGCTAAGATAAAAGAATTAAAACGGTTTGACATTCCTGCATATGTGGTAAAGGTGTTAGATGAAGCAGCAGAGAAGTTGAAAGATTATGATGATGAAGAAGCAGAAAAAATTCTTCGGGAACTCTTAACAGATTTGAAAAAGCCGGAAGTTCTTCGCAAGGCGGAAAAACAGGATCAGGGGTATCATTCAAGCCGATTAAAATAGTCCATTGAAGGTGAACGGATGAGTCAATACATATATATTGGAATTCAGATAGCAGCAACTATATTGGGGTTTGTTACACTCTTTTTTATCATGTATAAAGAAAAGGTTAAGGATAAGGACATCCTTGTAACAGCCATCATAGCGGGAATCATAGGATGTATGGGATATCTTCTTCAGTTATTGTCCCATGCACACTGGGATTCCCTGCTTGCTATGCAGATTAGTTTTTTTGGAAAATGTTTTGTTGTTACCCTGATGCTTCTCTTTGTGGGACGGTATTTTGGAATAATGACAGGTAGAAGATGGTATCGGCTTTTAATCATGACAGACATTATTTCTTTGATTATTATTTTTACATGTGAGTATCATGGTCTGTTTTATAAAAGCATCCGTTTTTCTGAGAGAATGCATTTTGAAGATGTGACCCTAGGACCATTCTATGTATGTTACATGGCATATCAGATGTTGAAACTGATTTGTTTTATTTACTGTATCAATGTCTGCATGAAAAAAAACAAAATAAAAAGTCTGGAACTGAGTCTTTGTATGGTAATCAGCGGATTGATATTGATTGCCGGAATCGGATTACTGGCAATGGATTTTAAGAAAGGATTTGATATTGCATCTTTGAGTTATTCGGTGATGCTTTTTTTCCTGGCAAGAGGCATTGTGAAACTGGGTGCTGTGGATACGGTAGAAGAGGCACAGAGAAACGCCGTAAATAATATGACAGACGGAATGATGGTTGTGGATAATAATCTGGAACTTTTGTATCAAAACCGTGCGGCAGAGGAGATTTTTTCCTATTATGACCGCTATTCTCTCAAAGTAAGAAAAAGAGTGCGGGAAACTCTGATAAAAGGGGAGCATGAGACCTATCACAATGGAAATAGAATCTATGAGACCAGAACAACCCCTCTTGGAGAAGGAACACGGGAAAAGGGGTATATGATTCTGATTATTGATGTTACCGAGCGTGAGAAACAGAAACAGGAGATTATGAACCTTAAAACAGAAGCAGAGAATGCGTCTAAAGCAAAATCACAGTTCTTAGGAAGTATCTCGAATGAGTTCCGCAAACCGATGAATACCATCAGGGGAATGACGGAAATCCTGCAAAACGCGGATTTGGCGGCGTCAGAAAGAGCAAATCTCGAACAATTAAAGCAAGCGACTGATAAATTACAGAGAATGCTCAATGATGTCTTAGATTATTCTAAAATAGATTCGGGTAAGATGAACCTGATTCAGGTAGAGTATCCTTTGCAGGAACTGGTGCGCAGAGTCTATCAGAACATGGAAAAGAAGGCATCTCAGAAGAGTCTGGAGTTCATCGTTGAAATAGCAGAGGATATGCCAAGAGCTTATTTCGGAGATGATTTAAAGGTACAGCAGATATTAGAGGCAATCATAGGAAATGCCATAAAGTTTACTCCAAAAGGTCAGATTTTACTAAAAATCAGCGGAGAAGCGGGAAAGAAAGATGATTATAAACTGATATTTCAGATACAGGATACCGGAAATGGAATACAGCGGGAGTACCATGAGCGGATTTTTGAAGTGTTTGAGGAAGAAGATGAGAAAAGAAGTGATGGTATGGGTCTAGGGCTGGCATTGGCGAAGAAGTTAGCAGCTCTTATGGGAGGAGATATTACCTTTAGCAGTACCTATGGCATTGGTTCTGAATTTGTAGTGTCCATCTATCAAAAGGTAGTAGATGCGGAGCCGCTAGAACAGGGAGAACTGTATCAGAAAGAGGAATTGATTCCTAATTTTACAGCACCGAAAGCCGTGGTTGCGGTTATCGATGATAGCCCGATTAATCTGAAAGTGGCAGAACACGCTCTGCATTATTATCAGATGAAAATTCAACTCTTCCAAAGCGGAGAAGAGTTTATTGAAGAAGTAGAGAAAGGTCTTTCGGTGGATTTGATTCTGATGGATCAGATGATGCCGGGATTAGATGGCAAAGAAACACTCAAACTATACCGAACCTATAATCAGACAACACCGGTAGTGCTTTTGTCTTCAAATGCTATTGAGGGTGTCAGGGAAGAGATGTTAGAGGCAGGATTTTCCGAATGTGTTTTTAAGCCGGTGAGAGAAGGCAAGTTAAAGGAAATGCTGTACCGTGAACTGCCAAAAGAAAAGATTGTGTTATATAAGAACGCAGAAGAGGCAGAAGAATTAGATGAGGATAAGGATGCGGAATATCTGAAAAACAGAATTGGACGTTTAGAGAGCTGTTTAGAATATTATGATTTGGTGAAAGCACAAAGAATCTTAGAAGAACTTGAACAGGGAGTGATAGGAAGCGAAATAAGGGAAGTCTT
>JBJELL010000342.1:0-1660 GCA_051879115.1 Lachnospiraceae bacterium | reverse complement strand
CGCCACCGGAATAATCCGTTTTAAAAAATACTCCAGATTACTCCACAAATCTTCCTCCGTCAGTCTGTTATACTCTGCCACAATATTTTTTAGTTCCTCTCTGCTGTAGGACGCATCCCAGCCGGGCAGAGTCAGGTCACTCTCTGTCTCAAGGGGATTTACCTGATCCACTTGCTTTTGATAATAGACAAGGGTAGTAGAACCATCCTCTAATCTGTGGTCTAGCTGGGTTCTTGTCCAGTCAAATACCGGCATGAAATTATAGCAGATACATTTTATTCCTGCTTTTGCTACACGACGGATATTCTCACAGTAATTTTCAATATAGCGTTCTCTTTCCGGTTTTCCAAGTTTGATATCCTCATGCACCGGAATGCTTTCGATAACCTCGAATTTTAAACCATTTTCCTCTACCTGTTTCTTCAAATCCACTATGGATTTTTCACTCCATACTTCGCCAACCGGTACATCATAGACAGCCGTTACAATGGCTTCCATCTTTGGAATCTGTCGGATATAGGAAAGGGGGATTGCATCCTCCCTTCCATACCATCGAAATGATAACTTCATATTTTATCCTCTCTTTTCTTTTAATATTTCTGTGTTGCGAATTACAACCTGCTTTGACAGCGGGTAAATAAACAAAATAACCAGTCCTACTAAAATATAGATAATTCCCGGAAACAGGGTCGCAAGTGCATAGATTCCGGATTTTACACTTTCCGTCTGGGCAGTAGCAAGAGAATTATAGCCGATGGCAGAGAGGGCAAACCCACTGATTCCTCCCGCTAACGCCTGTCCTACCTTTCTTGCAAAAGAGTAGAATCCGTAGACTGTTCCATCATCCCTTGAACCGGTTTTTACCTCTTTATCATCAATAACATCCGTAATCAGTGCCCATATCAGCATATTGAAAAAATTCATACCAAGCAGTCCAAAAAAGGACAGGGTAAGAAACACCGCCAGACTCTTTGTATGCATCACATAAGCAAGCAGGTAGATGCCTCCGGCAATCAAACATCCAATGGAAGAAGATTCTTTTTTTCCATACTTTGTGGATATCCTGTTTGATACTCCGGCTACAATCAGTACTGCCGGAAGATTCAACAGTCCGAAAAGGGAAAGTGCTTTCGTATTTCGGAAATAGTCTGCAAATAAATAGGTGTTGATTCCCTGAGTCATAAGGGTTGCTAAAAGCAGAAGAATAGCTGCAAGAATTACCGCTAAGAGAGGACGGCTCGTGAAGATTCCTTTAAAAGACGCCATCAATCCGGTCTGTATTCCCTGTTCCTTTCGTTCTATTTTTACACGCTCTGTCGTCAAGAAATAACAGATCAGATAGCAGACAATCGCCAGTACAGAAAACACTCCTGCTAAAATTGTGAAGTTCCTTCCGCTTACTACCTGGTTTCCCGCACTGTCCGTGTAGTAAATAATCAACGGTGTTACAACCGATATCAACGTTGCAGCAAAGGCAGCACCTAAGGAACGGTAAATCGAAAGGGAGGCACGGTCTTTTGGTTCTTCGGAAATGGCAGAAGCCATAGAACCATAGGGAATATTGATAGACGTATAGAATACAGACCCCCACAAAATATAGGTTACAAACATGTAGATGATTTTAACCGTCATAGAGGCTCCTGCTAATCCCGACTGATAC
>JBJELL010000341.1:0-6598 GCA_051879115.1 Lachnospiraceae bacterium | reverse complement strand
GGCGGTAAAAGAGTATCCGAATCCTATGTTGGGTTGGGGAACGCTTTGTGTGCGGAATAGTTTGCCGGTGTGAAGTGAATAGTAATAATTTATTTAATAATGTTGATATCACTTTACTTTTTATATTTTTGATATTACAATAATTAGAAATAGAATAATTATTTTATTGGGAAAATGCAAATTATGTAATGAACTGTTAGAAAAATTATATTATTTAGGGAAATAACAAAGATGAACGAATCGCTAAAGCAGACATTAGATGACTATTATAAGTCAATAAAAGAAATACGTCCTAATTATAGAGCATGTTATAATAGTTTTTTAGATTATTGTGATAAATTTTCTAATATTTCATTGAAAGAAATGTTTGAAAAACATATCACATTAATTGAAATACAGCATGCGTGTAAAGAATATGTTGAGAAAAGTAAAAAAGCAACTTCTATAGAGGCTATACAAAGATTTTTAACTGCAATAGATCAGTTCTATAAGTATATTGAGAAAGGGGGTATACAGTGTGAACCTCTAAAAAATGGTTGTCGAAGAAAGGAAGTAGTACATGCTATATGCATGAGTTTAAATGAAGAATTAAAACAAAATATTTATTTGCCATTTGATAATGAGCATGAGGTAGAACTTGTCAAAGAACAAATACAATTTTTAAATAAAGAAAATTTTTATCAACTTGGACAGTCAGTTATTTATCGCCTTTTAGCATTATATGGGTTTAAAGAAAAGATAATTATAAATATGAAGGTTACCGATTTAAATATTACGGAAGGGACGTTGTTAATTGACTGTGATGAAGAGTATAATATATATATAAAATTGAGGGAAGATATTTTACAGGATTTGGTACAATATTGTACTATACACAAATATCCAAACAGAGTATATTTGTTTACAAAAAGTAATGGAGTACAATTAACCCCTGATAGTATATTTTCTACTTTAAAAGAAAGAATGAAAAAATTGAATATTTCCAATTTTACACCGACTTCGGTTGCGTTGCAAGGAGTTGCAGATTTGATTGGAAAGGGGTTATCGTTGGGAGAAATAAAAGTGCTAACTGGCTTTGAGACACAAAAAATAGGAGATGTTTCAAAGTATTTGTTGATGGACGAAGATGTAGAAAAAGTAATTAATGAAAAACTGAAGGTTTAGTTTAAAACACAACTCAATTACTAAAGAAAAATAAATCAATGAGAGAAGAACAAAACTTGAAATGAGGTGATAGTTTGGAATTAATAGATTTTAATGATTTTCAACAGAATCAGAGAATGTATGGCGGGACAGCTGGAAGAAAAATGGGAATTACTTATGGAGGTAAAGACTACCTTTTAAAATTCCCTGGAAATTTAAAAGAGCAGCAATTGAAAAATATTAATCTCAGCTATTCCAATAGTCCTGTTTGTGAATATATAGGCTCAAAGATATATGAATTAGTAGGATTACCTGTTCACAATACAATTCTTGGAATCAGAAATGGAAAAATTGTAGTGGCTTGTGAAGATTTTTTAGAGGATGGAGATAAGCTTTATGAGTTTGATAAGATAAAAGTCACTTTTGAACCGCACTTTTTAGATTCGAATGGTAATGAAACGAATGGTGTTGGTGTAGATTTGTATGAAATCATGATGACAATACAGGAACATCCATTTCTACAGGATATTTCTGGAGTGCAGGAACATTTTTGGAATATGTTTGTTATAGATGCATTGATTGGGAATACAGACCGAAATAATAGTAATTGGGGAATTATCTCACGGAAGGATGGGACAAAAGAGATAGCTCCTGTTTATGATAATGGCAATTGCCTGAATAGTAAATGGGATGATAAGAAGATGCAAATAGTTATGACTGATGCAGATAAAATGGAGGCAGAGGCATATAAAGCACGAAGATGTATTTTTGAATTACAGGGAAGACGAGTAAATCCATATCATATTATGGAAAAAATGGAATATCAGGAATGTTCAGATGCTATACAGAGGTTGACGCCTAAGATAGGAAGTTGTATGAGTAAAATAAGAGCAATGGTAGAAGAAATACCAATAATATCAAAGGTTCAGAAACAATTCTTTACACGAATGATTGAGTATAGGTATGAAAATGTGCTATTGCCAGTATACCAAAAAATTAATAAAAAATAGATGGAGTGTTCTAGGAAAGGACGCAAAATAATGTATGTAGATGATAAAATTAGGTTAAGAGAAGATTTGCCGGAAGGATTGCAAAAGGATTTTATGGAATTACAAGGCTATTATGATGCTGATGACTGGTTTATGTTTGATACCACTTTTGAAGCGGTAGAAGCAAGTGTAAAAGCCTATTATCTGGCAGGAAAAATTAGTAAAGAGGATTTGAACTGTATTTTTAGAAAATATGGCATCGCATAATAAAAAATGGTAAATGAATATCACCTGGCTCGTTGCTTTATGGTATAATAAAGTCACAAACAGATGTAGTAAAAACGAAAGAGAAAGGAGCGGTGTGGATGGCGATAAGAATCAAAAGAGGGTTCTGTCTTCTGTTAACGGCAGTACTGTTGTTTACGGTTATACAGGAACCTGTATTTGCAATGGGGCTGGTAGATGAGCAGGAGCAGTTAGCAGCAGGGACAGGAAGTGCGAGCGTTACAACCTGTAATGAATTTTTAACGGCTTTAGCAGAGAAGAAAAGTCCAATCATTGTAGAGAAATACATTACTGTGAGTGACGGGACAGAGGAAAGCGGAAGAATGAAGCCCGTGATGATACCAGAGAATACGGTCATCAAAGGAGGAACGGCAGAGGGAAGTGGACTGAACTTCAGAAGTCCGGTTCAATTAGAAGGAGACGGTGTCAGCTTTCAGGATATGGAGTTGACATTTGAGTCCTCTACAGCATTGGGAAGTGTTGCGCACAGAGAGATTTTTTTAGCAGGACACAGTCTGACCTTAGATAACGTCAGCACGTACTTAGAAGGTGACGACGGTTCTTTAGGAGGTTTTGCAGGAGACGAAACAGAATTGATTCCAACGGTCTATGGGGGAGGTTATCCGGGAACAGAGGTAGGAAACAATGCATCCTTAACGATACAGAATTCCAATGCAGAGACGATTCTACAGGGCATTTATATGGGACATGGAGCGGAAACGGATAATAAGGTGCCTTATAGTGGAAGTGCAGTTTTAAATCTGGATACAAAGGTAATTGTACGGGATGGAATTTATACGGATAAGAACAGTAAAGCTGCTGTAACGATGTCGGGAAGCGGAATGGCAAAGACGGTTCAATTCTATGGAGATGGGAACACTACTTTGACCATAAGACAAAGTGAAGTCTCACAGGCAGTTACGGATGGAATTGGTCATATTATCTTAGAAGATGAGGCAACGCTTGCACCGACAACGGACAGTTTTCGGAATATAACCGTCAGAAAGGGCGGCTGTCTGGATTTGGACGCGTTGACGAGTGCGGTGATTACCGGCGATTTCACAGGAGGAACGGAAGAAGAAAAAGGGTTTCTCATATTAGAGACAGAAGGAACATTGACCATTCAGGGAACGGTCAGCGGAATTACGCAGTTTCAAACCGGACATAAGAGGTTTCCGGGGGCACTTGCTTCAGGAAGAAAGTACATTGTGGCAAAACGCACGAATGAAACAGATGTCAACTTTGTTCTTGCAAATGCGAATATAGAATTGAATTATGTCTTAGAATATGATGAGGACGGATGGACGGCATTGCGTACGGATATGGGCGAAGAACCCGTCATTGAAAGTATAGAGGTAGAGGCACCTGCAAAGGTGAATCTGAATCGGATTTGGAAAAAGACAGATGATTCAACCCCGGATGCAGCGGGAGCATGTAAGATTGTGTGGAAGGATGCACAGGGAAATGCATTTGACACGCAGACGGTAGAGGATTATGGTTTTTATGAAATCGACTACATCATAGGAATAAAAACAGAGTACTGGGAGAGCAATGATCCGGAAGTATTAGAAAAGACCGATTGGTATAATGCTGTCTTTTTTGAAAGTTCAACGGAAATACCGAATACTTATTATCTGACTGCCTATGATGGAGCGAAGACAGGTAATTATACGTTCTTATTCTGTTCGGATTATTATACCAAAAATCCGATCACGGTAGCAGATGTAAAAGCCTTAAGCAGTACCGTAAAAAAAGAAGTCAGCATAGAATTTTGTGATACAGATCCACAGCCGGAAGTAAAGCCGGACCCACAGCCGGAAGTAAAGCCGGACCCACAACCGGAACATAGTCATAAATATACAGAAACGGTCACAAAAGAGGCAACCTGCACACAAAAGGGAGAAAAGGTCTATCAATGTTCCTGCGGTAAAAGTTACATAGAAGAGATTCCGTTAAAACCGCACAGACCGGTAACCCTGTATAACAAAGCGTCCTTAGAAAAGGATGGAAGCATGATAGAAAAGTGCAGTGTTTGCCAAAGGGTTTTAAAACAGGAAAAAATATATCGCTTGAAGTCGGTAACACTTTCCACAGAAAGCTATACTTATGATGGCAAGTCCAAAAAACCGCGGGTAAAGGTAAAGGACAGTCAGGGAAAGACGGTAAGCAGCAACCAGTATCAGGTAAGCTATAAGGATAACAAAAATGTAGGAAAGGCATCCGTAACAGTGCAGTTCAGGGGAAACTACAGTGGAAGTAAAAAATTGACCTTTACGATTCTGCCAAAGGAGACAAGTCTTTTAAAACTTACTGCAAAATCAAAAGGAATTTCCCTTAAGTGGCAAAAGCAGACTAGTCAGACAACGGGCTATATTTTACAGTATTCCACCAGTAAGAGCTTTTCTGCAAAGGCGACAAAGTCTCTGACGATTAAGAAGACTAAGACAACATCAAAGACCATTGATAAATTAAAGGCAAATAAAAAGTATTATGTGAGAATCCGTACTTATAAGACGGTAAAAGTAAATGGAAAGTCTGTTAATATGTATTCAAAGTGGTCGAAAGCAAAGGCAGTTACGACGAAAAAAAGATAACTTTACCCTTGACACAGTCTATGAAAGCGGATAAAATAGCAATCAGAGTGTGACAGATTTTGCCGCACGAAGGGGTACACCACCGCGGGTGTATTACTTCGTGCGGCTTTTTTGATTTAATAGGAAATTCCCTTGGATTTCCTATTAAATTAAAACGCTCCGCGAGGATGTGCATTGCAAAATAAAAAGTGAGAGGAGTATTTATGATACGAATTAATGGAAAAGACATAAAAGCAGATGGAATGACTCTATTAGAGTGGCTGACCCAGAATGGCTATCAGATGGAGCGGATTGCAGTAGAGTGCAATGAAGAAATAGTTCCAAAGGCGGAATATGACAGGAAGATATTACAGGATGGGGATGTGGTAGAAGTTGTAAGTTTTGTAGGAGGGGGCTGATGAAATGTCAGAACATACAAAGAAGATACCCACAAAACAGGAGATAGAGGAAGCCTTAGAAATGCGCCATACCAAAGCTGTTCAGGAAAAAATCAGCAGAGCACAGGTGGCAATCTGCGGTCTGGGTGGACTTGGCTCTAATATCGCCTTTGCCCTTGCCAGATGCGGCATAGGAAAACTGCATTTAATAGATTTTGACTGTGTGGATTTAACGAATTTAAACCGTCAGCAATACGGCATTACACAGCTTGGCAGACCAAAACCGGAGGCACTGAAAGAAGAGCTGCTTGCCATCAATCCCTATTTGCAGATTAAGACAGACTTTGTGAAAATCACGGAAGAAAACATAGGGGAATTGTTAAAAGAGGAATCTTATATCTGTGAGGCCTTCGATGTCCCGGAGCAAAAAGCAATGCTTACGAACTATATATTAGAGCATTTTCCACAAAAGTATCTTGTAGGTGCGTCGGGAATGGCAGGCTATGGGAACAGTAATTCCATACAGACGAAAAGAGTATTAAAAAATTACTATCTCTGCGGAGACGGGGTTTCAGATATAGAACATTGTGGAGGTCTGATGGCACCCAGAGTTATGCTCTGTGCCGCTCACCAGGCAAATCAAATAATAGAATTAATCATACAACAACCATAAAGGAGAGATGACCATGAAAAACGATACATTTACTCTAGGAGGAAAGGAATTTACCTCCCGATTCATCTTAGGTTCCGGAAAATATTCCATGGAACTGATAAAAGCAGCCGTTGAGAATGCAGGAGCAGAGATTATTACTCTTGCAGTCCGCCGCACCAATACGAAGAAAAACGAAAATATCTTAGATTACATACCGGACAACGTCACCCTGCTTCCAAATACCTCCGGTGCAAGGGATGCAGACGAAGCGGTGCGTATTGCAAGAATGGCAAGAGAAATCGGATGTGGTGACTTTGTGAAGGTGGAAATCATGAAGGACAGTAAATATCTGCTTCCAGACAACAATGAGACTGTCCGTGCAACAGAAATGCTTGTAAAGGAAGGCTTCGTGGTACTGCCTTATATGTACCCGGATTTGTATACAGCAAGAGCCTTAGAAAATGCAGGGGCAGCGGCAGTTATGCCATTAGCATCGCCAATCGGTTCTAACAAAGGTCTTGCAACAAAAGAATTCATTCAGATTATTATCGATGAGAT
>JBJELL010000340.1:0-6598 GCA_051879115.1 Lachnospiraceae bacterium | reverse complement strand
ATTCCATATTTAATTATGTAAATAAAAAAAACATATTTAAAAAAAACGAGAAAAAAAATTATGGCAAAAACAACAAAAACAGTAAACACTAATGACATTAAACCGGGAACCCGTGTCACAATGAAAGGGCAGCTTGATGATTTTACTTGGAATCTGAATCATCTTTTAGAAGGTAAGAAACTGGAAGAGCAGATTGCAAGACAGAAAGCTGCAGGATGGAAATTCCCGAAAACAAACCCGCGTTCAGAGTTCCGCCTTGTGAATCCTTCTCCGGCAGAAGGCACAAAAATGGATGATGAGAATGTTAAAAAACTTTTGACTTATCTTAAGGAAAGCAAAAGTTACGAAAAGGACGGTACATTAGTTCTTGAATGTGTCAGACCGGGACATGTTCCTTTAATGGGTGTAAAACAGTCTAATGGACGCATCAAAGAAGTTCGACCTACAGGCTCACTTGAAGCGGGTCAGACAGTTCTTGTTGAATTCCAGACTTACGCAACAGAAAAAGGAAACAACGGCGTTTCTGTTAATACTGTAGTATTTTTAGAAGAGCCGAAAATTAAGACTTCCTTGCCGGACTGGGACAGAATGGAAGAGGATGATTCAGGTGCAGCATCTGATACAGCTAATGAATCTTCTGAATATGGAAGCGCGTTAGATGAAGCAGAAGATGTTCCTGCGGAAGAACTTCCTTGGAACAGCTAATTCTCCCCATTATTATTAACCCTCCCCTAAATAACAACGATAGACTCACTTTGCGTATGCATTGTGGGTTTATTGTTTTTATGAGAAAATTGAAGTTTTTTTTCGTTTTTTCATTTCTATATCCATATAGTAAATAACAACAAAAAAAAAGCTGGTGTAAAAAAAAATGAGAAAAGCAATTTCCCTTCTACAAAGTGAATTATTAAAAAATGACTGGCAGGATGCAGACGAGCTGATATCACATATTTTGAAAACAACAACGACAGAATTAAATGTTTTTGAAATAAAAGAATTGAGGTATCTGGCAGAAGTGCAGATAAAAAACAACATACCATTAAAATATTTTTAAACAGGAGAAATTTATGAAAAAAAATGAATTTGATTTAGACAAAGCAACAGGTATTTTTTATGAAAGCCTGCTATTTGATGAAAAACAGGAGAAAGAAGCCGAAAAAAAACAAATGGAGGCTATCAGATATGCAGAACAGTATGCAAGACTTGGCAATAACGAGGCGAAAAAATTTGTTATCACTCTTGCACAGGGAAAGAAAGGAACTTTGGGAGAGTTTGTTTTAAACCAGTATATAAAATCCGAAGCTTTTAATTCCATCTGTTATTTTTTCGGAAACTATATCCGCACACAATGTATTAAAAAATTTAAACTTTCAAATCCGAACGCAACCTACGACGAAATGGATGAAGACGTAAACGGAGCAGTCAGCTGTGTATGGATAGAAATTATAAATGATTTTTCTTCATATGACCCGGAAAAAGGAGAGTTTTCCACTTGGTCTCAAGGACGTATTTTAGGTGGCATTCAAAATTATCTGGCAGAGAAAAAGGGAAGAAAATCAAAGACTTCACTGCAGATTGACAAAGTGGTTTATAATGCAGAAAAAGAGTTAAGAGAAGAGGGCGTTATTTCGCCTTCTGCCATCACTATTTCAAAACGATGTGGTTTATCCATCGAAACTGTAAAAAATTCCCTGATTCGTAAAGAAGCAGAAAATAAAACCTATTCTATAGAAAATTTATATACATCCGAAAACAATGATGATTATAGGGAATTAAATCTTTCCATTCCAGATACGGCAGTTTCAGAAGAACTTCTTTCTCCGGAAAAACAACTTGCCTTAAAGGAAAGAACACGTATGCTATTAAATGCTATTTCAACTTTAAATAAAGATGAAAAAGATATTTTGTGTAAAATTCAAGGAATTTCCATAACAGAAGATGGTATTTTTTTAGCTGCCAATGATGAAAAAATGACAATTACGGAAATTTCAAAAGAAAGTGGTATGCAGGAGAATAAAATTGCAAACCTTTATTCTACTGCTTTAAAGAAAATGAAAAATTATATAGAAAAAGAAGATGAAGAATTAAACAAAAACGCTACAAATAAAAATAATTTCTTATCAGAGCGCCGTATGATGTTTTCTGATAAGACGGCAGATGAAGATTTATTTCTTATTATAGACAGTATTAATAAAATAACAGATTAAACGGAGGTGTTTGTCATGTTTGAAAGCAACCAAATACATAAACAGACAGAAAATGATTACGGAGAAGTTGTTAAAAATGAGATTGATTTTTGGATTTCAACCGTTTCATTTGAATCTTTTTTTGACGAGATTTCTAAAAGTATTATTGGACAGAAGAATTTACGGTTAATTCTTGCAAATGTTTATAATTACTTAAAAAATATTATAGACGAAAATCCCGTCAATAATAACATGATTTTAGCAGCTCCTTCCGGAGCAGGGAAAACGGAAACCTACAGAGCCTTGAAAAAGTATTTTAATAATAATATCCCGTCTTTGCCAGTTTACATACAGGATATGTCCAGAGTTACGGCTTCCGGATATAAAGGAATGGAACCGTCTGAATTATTAATTCCGTTCTACCAAAAAGGAATGGTGGATGCAATCGGAATTGTCTTTTTGGATGAGTTTGATAAAAAGGTCGTTTCTTCTTACAGCAGTACCGGACAGGACACGAACAAAGAAACACAGAATTGCCTGCTTACATTAGTAGAGGGCAGTAATGTTTATGACAAAACCGGATTTGTAGTGAATACTTCAAACATCATGTTCATTGGTCTGGGGTCTTTTAATGAGTGCCGTATTAATAAAAAAGAGAAACCAAATGAAGTAGGATTTGGTTCTTTATTTAATGAAAATGCAAAGACCTATGATGAAATTACCAGAGAAGACATGATTCAGATTGGCGGTATTTACGAACTGATAGGAAGATTTCCTGTTATTACGAATTACTTTGAATTAGAAGAAGAGGAAATTATTAAAATTATTGATAAAATCCGGTCAAATATTGGACTCACATTCGACTGTAATCTAAAAATTTCAAAAGATATGATGAAATTTTTAATAGAGGAAGCGAATGGGGAGTTTGGATGCCGAATGATTGACAGTTACATAAGACAGCCTGTTTTAGACGCTTATGCAGAAGCGCTGCTGAATAAAAAAGAGAACAAAAAGCTTACCATTACTGTTAAAAGCAAAGAAAAAGCTTCCTGCAGGTGGAATGAACCAACAGAAAGCGAGAAACGGGATATGGAGCTTTTAAAAGCATTCAACAACGCTTTAAAAACTCCGGCTTCCCTGCAGCAATTACATGAATTACCGGAATAAAAACAATGGAGGAAAAAGAAATGACAGAAAAAAGTGCATTTACCGCTCACAATAACATCCATCTTTGCGGTAAAATTATTAATAAAATAACAAAAAAGAAGGAGATTTTGTTTACGCTTTCATGCGGACATGGAAAAAGACAGCGAAAGAATAAAAACGGATTGATTTTAAGAGATGTCATGACGGTTCATTTTTTTAATGAAACAGCCAAATATTATGACGAACGGTTTGAAACTGGAGATTTTGTCACTGTAAATGCTGTTGCTCAGACAGTGCGTAATCATTACGAAGGTAGTTATGATGTCCAGCTTTGGGGAATTATGATGAATCCAAAACGAATCAATGGAAAAACGATTCCGGATTGCAATAACGTACATATCCGTGGTAAAATTGATTCTGTAAACGTAATCAGCAAAGATTATATTCTTATCAATGTCCTTACAAAAGTAGAAAAGAGTTACCGTAATACAAATTCCAACTCCAGTGTAGAGAAAATTACAGATTCATTTAAAAGTATTACCCCTGTTGGAATCCGTTGTAATGGAGATGCAAAAGATGTTGCCTGGGAAAATTATACAGAAGGCACATGGGTCGATGTAAAAGGGTTTGTGTATGGAAAGAAGATAAGAAAGCAGAAAAAACAAATCAGAGTGGAACGTATTATTGCAAAAACGGTAACAATTGTTGGCAATGTACAGCCACATAAAATTATTTTGTAAATGAGGAGTGATGAAAAAAATGTTAAAGGCGAAAAATCTTACAGCAGAGGGGCATGTTATTTTTAAGGATAATTACATCATTCTTCCTTACGGTCTTAATTTATCAAAAATATTTGCAGACCCAAACTTAGATGATGATGACGGTGCAGATGTCTGGATAGAAAAAATTACGAATGAATTAAATTTCTTAGATAAAGAAATTTTAGAAGAATTTATGCAAAAAGATATTTTTAAAATTCCAAAATACGAAATTATTATGGATTCTGTTTTTGAATTTTCAGAAAAGACTAGAATGCAGGTAACAGACGTACATGTTCTTCACAGTATAGAAAATACAGTCACAAAATTTATTGAAGAGTTCGGTCCTTTGTATTCTTCGCATACAAAACGGTTAACTTCAAGGCTTATTTGTCTTAACCGACTAAATGATTTGTATGCTCCGGATTTCATCAGATTAGGAGAAGAAGCTTTATGCGCAAAAGAAGCGGTTATCATGCTTTCTTTAATAAAAGTCTGTGCGCCGGATATTAATATTGAAGACTGTTTGAAAGAAGAAGAAAATAAGGAATAGGAAGTGAAAATTATGGAAATTCCAAAGAAAGTTCAAAAACTTCTTGATAAGCGCAAACAGCTTGCAGAGGAATTAATAAGTGTTACCAATGAATTAGATTCGTGGCTCATAAATAATGGGGCAGATTTAACAGATTCGGATTTGGTAGATAGCATATTGACGGGATGTATGATTTACTGCGAACCGGGAAATGCAAAATCCAATGTAGAAGATTATATTAAGAATCGTATGTAAATTAGATTTTAGTGGAGGAAAATACAGATTTAGTGAGGTGCAGTAATTATGAGTAGATGTGCGAGTTGTAAATATATAACTTTTGACGTTGTTCGAGGTGACAGATGTTCAATTAGTGGTAAACGTGCTGACAATGGAAAGTATTGTAAGAACTATAAAATGTCATGTGAAACAGAAGAAGAATCTGTCGAAGAGAATAATGCTAGAATGTTAAGTGTTGTTAGAAAAAATAAAAATAAATAAACTGAAATTTAGTGGGGATAAAAATAAATATAGTAGGCTAGGAACTAGCCAAACCCAACGCTTGTGGATATTGTGTAAGACTTAGCAATACCGTTTCGTATTAGCCAAGCAGTAGTGGAGAAGACAAGAAGTTCGGTAACTTGTTGCCGAGTAGTTCACAAACAAGATGTGTCATTGCGGATGGGAGTAATGACAGTCATGATGATTTACTGGAAAAACTAAAAACAAAAGATTTACAAGGAGGAAATGCCATGAAAGGCACAGGGAAATTCGACAAAAACAAAAAAGAAATACTGGTAGGAGACATTGTTCATTTTAGAACCAAAGGTCTTTGTGGAAAAGGTATCGTTTATCTTGCGAATCAACCAGATGGTCTAGGAGAAGATTTATTCAGAATTGCAGATACCAGACCCGGAAAAAATAACGGAAGAGTGTATCCGTATTATCCGGATGCAGAATATCGTATTGATGGACATAAAGAAATAGAGGGAGAAAATTTAAAATAAAAGAAAAACAGGAGAATAAAAAATAAAAAGTGTTTAATTTTGTTTATTGACAGAAAGTAGCAAAAATGAAATAATAGTGTAAATGCATAAAAAAAGAGGTAAGAAACGCTTTGTATAAACTGTCAAAAAGAAATAAAAACAAAAATATGTCTGTTGTGCGGTTTTGCGATAAATAATTTTTCGGTTTTAGAAAAATTTAGCTATATATATAATATAAATTAGTTAATAAATTTGTTATTTTAAAAAAAAGGAGAGATAAACATATGAAAAAAGCAAAAGGAATAACAAAACGTCTTACGGCGTTGTTTTTAGCAGTTACCTTTCTAACGGGAACATTATCTGCAGGGATGAATGTTGAAGCTGCGGGGAAGAAAAAGACGGTATATGGATTCTATGATAGATATAGAAAAAACACATATGATTTTACAAATGATGATTGGAAATTTGCAATGATTGATTTTTCCAATTCCCAGGTTTATGAGTTGAGAGGAGATGTTTATTCTTTATTTGTAGGCGGTTCTATGGGAACGAGTGGAAATGACCTTAGCGGCTTAATTTACCCTAAGATATATAATAATGATAAATGGGTGTCTGTAGACCCTTCCCAATTTGACGGCTACCGCTTAAGAGTTACACCTGCCTGCTCCGACAAAGGAGGGCGGTACAGCTGGAATACTATGAAGAAACCAACCCATAATTTTAAAATAACTATCCGCGACCCAAAAGGAAAAGAAATTTATGTTTTTACACAGAATGATTTTAACTCAGACGGTTATTGTAAAAAAACGATTGATTTACCAATAAAAAAAGGAATGACATTTTACAGAACACCGGACCCTTATATGTACAGTTACAGTTACGAAGCTTTTTCGGAAAGTGGAAAAAACAATCAGAAATTCCCAATGACACATATCTGTTTCCTACCAAATAATGAAAAGAAATTTGTACAGTATATGGCAAACAAAACGGATT
>JBJELL010000339.1:0-1667 GCA_051879115.1 Lachnospiraceae bacterium | reverse complement strand
CCGTCAATATAAATCTGGGATTCTAACAGAGTTTGGTTTTTTTCCAAGGTCTCTCCTTTTTAAGCCATCCCTGTTTTTCCCAATATTCTCTTTCTATTGGAGATGAACCCCATCCTGCTTTTTGCATATTTGCCATCATTTTGAACATAAATCTGGTCTTTAGCCCAACATGAGGAGGATTTTTACCGATAAGTCCTTTTGAAAGCCTGTCCATATCTCTTTCAATTCTTGCTTTCTTTTCTGGTGAAACGCCTTTCCAATTCATAGCCTGTACGGCAATCCCGTATTTTCTTATATGTGGTATACCCCAGTAAAAAAGCGTACGTGCAACATCTTTTGCCGCTTTTTTTGCACCGGTTCCGGCAGCGGTAGAAATAACCACCGCTCTTTTTGAAAACATGGAAGCATCCGGTCTATGTGACATCCAGTACATAAAGGTTAAATCGATAAATGCTTTCATCGCTGCTGAAGGCATCATACAGTAATTCGGTGTGGTAAAAATAAGTAAATCTGCTCCCCGTACCTTAGACATGATGTTTTCTTTTTCTTCATAATAAGGACAAGACAAAGGATTCTCGATGCACTGATAACATCCCATGCAAAAATGGTTTAAATCCCGTGGAAGAAAAAATTCGCTAATCTCTTTTTCTCCTTGTATCTTGTCTGTTAAAATTCTGCTGATGTGGTAAGTACTTCCTTTGTGATTTTGTCCATGAATTAATACGATTCTCATTTGTTTTCCTCTAAATTGTATTTTATATGGTTATTTTTCTTAAACCGTGACGATTGCAATAGATATAGAGACTGCCATGACCTTTTCGTAAAAATCTCGCCTGTGCGTCCTGCTGGGGGTACATTTTTACTAATTGTACTGCATCCGATGTCACATATGCGATGAACGAAATGTAATGTTCTCTGGTCATTGAATGTTCTACGGTTACATAGTATTCATTTTCTATTAATTGTACCTGTATTTCATGTGCCTTATCATTTTCTTCTGTCTCTAAAGCCGGAAGCTGAATTCCGCAGCAGGAATACATACCATACCCCACTGCCCAGATGATGTTTCCACAAACCGGGCACACGTAAAATGATACTTTTTTCATGTTTGCGGATTGGTTTTGATTTGTAATCTGCTCGCCTGCAAGAAGTTCAGGCACCGATACCTGTAGTGCAAATGCCAGTTCAGATAACATGCTGATATCCGGCAGTCCTCTTTCCGTCTCCCACTTAGAAACGGTTTTATCGCTGATACACAATATTTCTGAAAGTTCTTTTTGAGTAATCCCTCTTTTTTCCCGCAGTTCTTTTATCACTCTGCCTGTTACATAGCTCATAAATCTGTCCTTCTTTCCTAAGATGATGAACTCATTGTAACTTCCCGGATGTGGATTCACAACCTACGAAAAGTAGAGTGTGTCTTCTTATAGATTCAGGTGTTTTAGCAGAGCTTCGCATCCTTCTAAGATGTCTTCGTAGGTCTGTTCAAAATCGCCTGTATACCAGGGATCCGCGATGTCTCTTGGATTATCTCCAAAGTCTAACATGCGGTGAACCTTCTGCTGTGGGTCCCCGCCTAGAATCCGCATCATGTTGCGTATGTTCATGCTGTCCATTCCGATTAAGTAGTCGTATTTCTCATAATCGGCTTTTGTCATCTGTCTTGC
>JBJELL010000338.1:0-1668 GCA_051879115.1 Lachnospiraceae bacterium | reverse complement strand
AACGATTTTAAGTTGACCTATAACAAATAGCATGTTAAAATAAAGTATGTTTAAAATTTAACAATCTTTTTCAGACAGAAAAATTAGGAGGGTTTTCAAAATGGATTTCCAAAAAGAATATCAGCAGAAACTCGTATCTGCAGACGAAGCAGTTAAAATTGTCAAATCCGGCGACTGGGTTGACTATGGCTGGTGTAACGGTACACCTGATGTATTAGACCAGGCTTTGGCAAAACGTACGGATGAATTAAAGGACGTAAACCTGCGCGGAGGTATCTTATTAAAACCTTTGGCTGTATTTGAACGTGAAGATGCAGGAGAACACTTTACCTGGAATTCCTGGCATATGTCCGGTATTGAACGTAAATATATTAACCGGGGATTTGCTTTCTATGCACCAATCCGTTATTCCGAGCTTCCACGCTACTACCGTGAATCCATTAAGCCGGATGACGTTGTAATGATTCAGGTTTCCCCGATGGATAAACATGGATATTTTAACTTTGGACCAAATGCTTCCCACTTAGCAGCTATGTGCGAAACATCCAAACACATTATCGTTGAGGTCAATGAAAATATGCCTCGCTGCTTAGGCGGTTTTGAAAACGGTGTACATATCTCCGATGTTACTTATATCGTAGAAGGCAACAATGCTCCAATCGGAGAGCTTGGTGCAGGCGGCCCTGCTACAGAAGTAGATAAGGCTGTTGCAAAATTAATCGTAGATGAGATTCCAAATGGTGCCTGCTTACAGCTTGGTATCGGCGGCATGCCAAATGCAGTAGGTTCTCTGATTGCAGAATCTGACTTAAAGGATTTAGGTGTTCATACAGAAATGTACGTAGATGCTTTCGTAGACATTGCAAAAGCAGGAAAAATCAACGGTTCTAAGAAGAACATTGACCGTTTCCGCCAGACCTATGGTTTCGGTGCCGGAACGAAAAAAATGTATGATTACTTAGACGAGAACCCGGAACTTATGAGTGCACCTGTAAGCTATACCAACGATATCCGTTCTATCGCTGCATTAGACAACTTCATGTCTATTAACAATGCGGTTGATATCGACTTATTCGGACAGGTAAGCTCTGAGTCTTCAGGATTAAAACACATCAGTGGTGCAGGCGGACAGTTAGACTTCGTATTAGGTGCTTACCTTTCTAACGGTGGTAAGAGCTTTATCTGCTGTTCTTCTACCTTTAAGACCAAAGACGGACAGCTCAAATCCCGTATCCGTCCTACCTTAGCAGAAGGTTCTATCGTTACCGATACTCGCTCTAACACACATTTCCTTGTAACTGAATACGGCAAGGTATGTTTAAAGGGTCTTTCTGCATGGGAAAGAGCAGAAGCGATTATCTCCATTGCTCATCCTGACTTCCGTGATGAACTGATTGCAGAAGCAGACAAAATGAAAATCTGGAGACGCAGCAACAAATAAGACAACAAAATAAGGGGTGCCTGACTAATGACACCCCTTCTTCTTTTTAAGGATTCTATCTATTATGCAAGTGCTGCTGTGACGATTGCCATAGAATATACTTCCGCTGCATTACATCCTCTGGATAAATCATTGATTGGTGCGTTTAATCCTAAAAGAATTGGTCCATATGCTTCAAAGTTACCAAGACGCTGAGCAATCTTATATCCGATATTTCCTGCATTGAT
>JBJELL010000337.1:0-6632 GCA_051879115.1 Lachnospiraceae bacterium | reverse complement strand
GAATCCATCATGACCGGCATGAACAATACCATGACCGCTACATAAATCAAGGAAGACAAACCGGAGATTACCATGAGGGAAAATATTTTTCCAAGTGCAATGGAACTTCTTTTTACCGGAGCTACTAAGAGACTTGCCATCGTTCCCCTCTCTTTTTCTCCTGCAATCATATCGGTTCCCACACCAAGTGCTCCTGCAAATAAAAGAATGGTAATGAAATACGGAAGCATCATTCCAAGTGCCTTGCCCCCTGCTCTTTCATCGTCCTGAATAATCATCTCCTCATCCGTATCTATGGTAAAGACGGTAAGCGACTCAATGTTTTCCACTCTCTGGGATAACAGCATCTGACGATACCCTTCTAATACACTGCTGCACACAATCTCATAAGCAGAACTGGAGTAATCTTCGGAAGGATTGTGGTAAACCTTAATCTGCGGGATCGCATCGCCTTCCTGATATTTCGCTGCAATCTGTTCAAAATTCTTTGGAAATTTTATGATTAAATCGGCTGTACCATCGAGTATCTCACCTTCCGCTTTGCTTCTATCCTCTTTGGTATTAATCTCCTTTATTTTATATTCAAATTTTCCCGCTTTTAGAAATGCCGCAAAAGTTTCCGGTTCATTTTCTACATAGATAATCGGATTATGTTCCTCAATGTCCTCTACCATATTTCCCACCAGATTATTCATAATGCTCATAATAAGAACCATAATCAGAACCGGGAGCAGAAATACGGAAAAGACCATCTTTTTATCCTTAAATACTCTGGTAAGTTCTTTTCCAAAAATCTGTTTCATGCCCTTCACTTATTCTTCCCCCTTTCTGCTTTTATAGTATTCAAAAAATGCATCTTCTAAGTCTTTCGTGTTCGTATCCTGCAAGAGTTCCTGCAAGGTTCCCTCTGCAACTTTCTCTCCATCAATGATGATGCCGATACGGTCACACAGCTTTTCTGCCTCCGACATGATGTGGGTTGAGACAATGACAAGTTTTCCCTCTTCTTTTAACTTTTTCAGATAATCGGTTACATTTCTTGCCGTTACGATGTCCAGCCCGTTTGTCGGTTCATCAAAGATTACAATGTCCGGATTATGTACAAGGCTGACTGCGATTGCCGCTTTCTGCTTCATTCCTGTGGAGAGTTCTTTAATCTGCTTATGGGCAAAGTCCCGGATTCCAAAATATTCAAAGAGTTCTTCCTTTCTCCGTTCTAACGCTTCTGCTTCTACCCCGTGCAGGCGTCCAAAGAAACCAAACATATAGTCCACATCGAACTGTTCATCTAACTTAATATCACTAGTTAGAAATCCAATACGTTTTCTGACCTCTTCCGGTTCTTTTCCCACCTCGTGTCCTTCCACATATATTTCCCCGGCAGTAGGCTTAATCAGAGTTGCAATACAGCGAAGTGTCGTTGTCTTCCCTGCCCCGTTTGGTCCAAGCAGTCCATAGATTTCACCTTTTTTTGCAGTCAGGCTAAGACCATTTACCGCTGTCTTTTTCGGATTTTTTGTCTTCGACTCCGCCATCTGCTTTTTATTCAGCTTATAAACCTTTGTCAGATTCTTAATCTCAATCATGGTATCCTCCCTTATTTTCTTAAAAATAATACGCCAAACGCTCCAGAACCGCAGTTACAGGAAATCGTAGCCGATGCCGTATTCACAATCACCCGCTTCCAGGGTACCTGCTTTTCAATCTCCCTTCTTAAAAACTGCTCGAATTCATAGGAGCATCCCGCCGTAATCAAAAATACGATATCCGGCACAATCGTTTTTTTATCCCGAAGCATATGACGTATGTAGGTTTTTGCAAAGTACTGTCTGCTTCCGATACAGATTCCCGCTACCTTCATCCTGCTTTTTGACAATTTTAAAATCGGATGAAGAAGCAGATTTTCACAAAATAATGCGATTCTTCTTCCGATTTTTCCATTTCGATAGAGACACTCGGTAGAATCCACAATAAAACTGGTGGATATCTTATCCTTCAGCCGTACTAATTCCTCTAAAATCACTTCACAGGGTGCCCCACACTCTGCCATATCGGCAGCCGCTAACACCATGATTCCCATTCCACCGGAGAGATGTCCCGAATTCACGACATGAACCCGCTCTAAATCCTTCGCTGCTTCTGTGGCAGTCTCCCATGCATCGCTGACATGTTTTGCGACACAGATATGTATGATTTCCCCCTTGGTCTTCTTCATCTGTTTTTCAAAAAAAGTTCTGTATTCTTCTACGGAAGCACAACTGCTGTATGCTCTCTTTCCATCCACTTCCATATACTCTACCAGATTGTCAGAGGTTATTTCAATGGTATCCTGAAATCTGGCTTCTTCCGTATGGATATAGTAATACATAACAGGTATCTGATACCGTTCCTGTAATTCCGGGGTTAAATCACTTACACAATCCGTAGAAACTAATACCATATCTTCTGTCATGACGATCCCTCTCCTTTCTCCTCATGCTCAATCAGCTCATCCGGCAGCAAACGACGCAGCGTACGTTCCATAGCACTCATTTCTATCGGTTTTGTCACAAAACCCTGAAATCCTTCTTCTAGAAACATTTCTCTAGCACCGTTTACTGCATTTGCCGTCAATGCTACAATCGGAACCTTTTTAAAATATTCTCCCGGAAGTTTTCGGATTTCATGAGTTGCCTCCACACCATCCATGCCTGGCATCATATGGTCCATAAAAATAATATGATAATCCGGATTCTTTTTTACCATTTCTATGGCCTCTTTTCCGCTCTCTGCGGTTAAGATACTCATACCATATGGTTTTAAGAGTCCTAAGGCAACCTTCAGATTCATAGTATTGTCATCTACTACCATAATCTTTGCCTTTGGTGCCCGGAAACGTCCCTGTTTCATTTTTTCACGACCTGCATCAAAGGAAAGTTTTTCGCCATTGATAATATTTCCCACCGAAAGAGAGTAAAACGGCTTGTAAATATTTCTCATATTTCCTCCCACTTCTACTCTATCATGTCTTTCCTGCACCACTGTAACTGACATTATCTCTGCAAGCTGTTCAAAATATTCTTTCTCAGAAACATACTCTGCCCTTCCTACAAACAGATGGGTATAACCTTCCCCGGTATTTAATTCTTTTTGCATCTCTGCAAAAGTTGCACATGCCTGACAGAATATCTGAAAGTCATTTTCCATATGTTCTAACAGTTTTCTATAATATTTCTGAACAAAAGGATGTGGAAATCTCTCAAACTGAATATAACACAGTATCCTTACCTTTTCTTTTTTTGTAATATTGATAATCGGTTCATCTACTATGACTTTTTGCGGTATAACAACTGTAAATTCCGTTCCTTCTCCATAGACACTCTCCGCGCGAATCGTACCGCCCATCCGCTTCACTAACTGCTTGGATATTGCAAGCCCAAGTCCGGTACCTTCAATGGCACGGTTCTTTTTCGTATCCACCTGACTGAAACTTTGAAAAATTTTATTGAGATTCTTCTTCCTGATTCCGATTCCGCTGTCTTTTATCGTAATAATCAGATTGATGCCATAGCTCTCCCGCCTTGCTCCAATGCGAAAGAGTACCCCTCCTTCATGGGTGAATTTGATTGCATTGGTCAAAAGATTCACAATAATCTGTCGGATACGAATCTCATCTCCATAGAGTTTATCAGGAATATTCGGGTCACAATCCACAATCATCTCGATATTCTTTTCTCCTTTTCTTGCCATTGCCATGTTAATGACATCGTTTAGCATAGAAGCCAACTGATACTGCTCGCAGACCAGTTCCATTTTCCCTGACTCTATTTTAGAAAAGTCCAGCAAATCATTGATAATTCCAAGCAGATTTCTTCCCGAAAGATGAATATTGCTGCAATTCTCTCTGACGTCCTCGGATAAATCTTCTTCATTTAACACCAGTTCACACATTCCCATGATTGCATTCATCGGTGTTCGGATTTCGTGGCTCATGTTAGCAAGAAAATCACTTTTTGCCCGATTTGCTTCTTCGGCACGCTCTAGTAATTCCTGATGTTCTTTCTGATATTTCCAGATACGGTACTGGATGACCGTACACACGAGCATTTCTACAAAATAGGCAATGGGAAATCTGCCAACATAAGTCCTCGAATATGGATATCCCAGCAGATGCAGTGGTGACCACATATAAATCGTGATAATAATTCCCAGAATAGTGCTCCCAATTCCTCCGTAATACAGGCTTAAAAAATACATCGCCATAGGCGGTACTAGCAAAAGCCAGATGATACTGAATCCTTCCACACCACCACTGACTAGAAGATAGACTAGCAGAACCATCATGGAAACGATAATATTGATGACTCCTATCCTGATATCCCCTTTTTTTCTCAATACCAACAGCGTAATAAACATGCATACGCCAAGTGCCCCTGTCACATATGCCATGAAATGATATCCCAGCACAGTGTTAAGTACAAACATAAAGATGCCCACAATGGTAAAAACCATACAAAAAAACTGCAATGCCTTTTCATCTATATTTACTGCATCCGCCTTTAATTCCCGAAGCAGATTTTTCACTTTTCCGTTTCTTTTCATCTTCTCTTTCCTTTGTTAAAGTTCTTCCATCAATTCCCTCAGTTCTTTTTCCGATGAGATAAACACATCGAGTATCTCCGGTTCAAAGCTAATGCCTCTTTCCTTTTCCATAATGCGAAAGGCCTCTTCCACTGTCATCCCCTCTTTATACTGCCTCTTTGATACAAGAGCATCAAAAACATCTGCAACTGCAAGAATTCTTGCAGAAAGCGGGATTTCTTTTCCTTTTAGATGATTTGGATATCCCTCTCCATTCCATTTCTCATGATGGTAAGATGCCATATCACTGGCAATATCTACAAATTCCTGATTTACAATTCTGCCCATGTTCTCACGAATGAGTCTGCCGCCCTCGTTTGCATGACGCTGCATCATCTGATACTCTTCCGGTGTCAAAGCATCCGGTTTTTGCAGAATCATATCCTGAATCGCAATCTTACCAATATCGTGCATTGGAGCTGCTTTTTTCAGATATTCCGCATAGGATGGGGTCAGTTCTTCTGTATAGACTCCCTGTTCCTGCATTTTCCTTACCAGCAGTTCCACATAAGCACTTGTCCTTTTGATGTGCTCGCCGGTAGTACCATCGCGACTCTCTATCAGATTCGCCATGGTGATGATAATGTCTTGTTGAAGCTGGGTAATTTTTGCTAACTGTTTTTCTACCATCTGCTCAAGACCTTTTCTATAGTCTTCAAGCTCTAAGGTTTTGCGTACTCTTTGTAGCATAATTGCCGGAACAAATGGTTTTCCGATATAGTCCACCGCTCCCATCTTAAGACAGTCTTCTTCCGTCTTCTCGCTGCGGTCTGCCGTCAGAAAAATTATCGGTATCTTACGCCACTTTTCATTCCTTTGAATACACTTCATCACCTCAAATCCGTCCATTCCCGGCATCTGAATATCCAAAAGAATCAAATCCGGTTCGTTCTTCTCTAAAAAACGCAATGCCAGCTCTCCTGAATTTGCAGCCGCTACACGATATTCTTCTACGAGAAGTTTTTGGGCAATCATTAAATTCGACTTATCATCATCTACTACCAAAATCACTTTTTTCACTATGCTTCCTCCTGTATTTCCGGTGCCTCTTCCTGCCCTTTTATCCAGTCCACAAGATAGCCTTCTGCCCCGTCATAATCAAATCCATCTACTGCTGCTTTGATATTTTCTAAAATCCCGATATACTCTTTATCTTCTCCTGCAATCTCTACTTTTTCCATCTTCTCTATCTGCACCAGGGCTTCATTCATTTCAAATCCTCTTACATGTTCTAATAATAACTTACATTCTTCCAGATAATCCTCTTTTGACACACTCTCCTTTTCTACCTCTTCTATCGGCTCTTCTTCTGTCTCATACAGACTCAGGATTCTCTTTACCTCATCTAAAATTTCCTCGTAATCTTTACAAAACTGTTGGAATTCACTCTCTATCAGAGCTTCTTCCCTCTCTTTTGCTGCTATTTCCTGCTGTTTTGCCTCTTCGGAAAACATTTTTGCTCCAATGCTCATGGAATTGCTCTTAATGGCATGCACCAAAATCTCATAACGCTTCCAGTCCTTTGCATCATAAAACGTATGCAGGTCTTTTCTATACTTTTTACCCTGCTCATAATAGACCTTTAGAATCTCCTGATACATTTCTTCACTGCCATCACAGTAAGAAACACCCAATACTCTGTCAATTCCAGACATTTCTAATGTCTCATTTAGAGCCTTTTCTTCAGAGGATGCCTTTTTTGTCTGTGTCTCTTTCTCTTTGTTTTCTTCTACAATAATCTTATCTGATGGAAGCTGTTTACGAAGCAGTTTTTCTAACTTTTCTATTTCGATAGGTTTTGACAGATAGTCGGAAAAACCTTCGTTTACATATTCTTCACGAACTCCCGCTAAGGCATTAGCGGTCAGAGCAATTACCGTTGTATTCCGGTTCGGATTCTCTTCTTCTGCTCGCAGCATATGAAGAGTCTCAATTCCATCCGGTTCCGGCATCATGTGATCCATCAAAATCAGATCATATTTTTTCTTTCGGCAAAAACTAAGACATTCATT
>JBJELL010000336.1:0-6656 GCA_051879115.1 Lachnospiraceae bacterium | reverse complement strand
ACAGCTAAAAACGGCGGTACGAAAGTAACCTCCAGTTATAAAATTACGAAGAGCCAGACTCTTTACGCACAATGGAGCAAGGTAAATAAACCAAAGAAAGCTTCAACGCCGAAATTAAGCAGCTCTAAGAGTAAAGAGCTTACTGTAAAATATGCAAAAACCAGTGGTGCAAAAGGATATGAGATTCGTTATTCCACGAATAAGAAATTCAAAGGAGCGAAGAAAATCTCAACTACTAGTACAAAACTTACTGTCAAGAAATTGAAAAAGAAGACAGTATATTATGTAAAAATTCGTGCTTATAAAAAGGACTCCACAGGTGCAAAAATCTATGGAGATTACAGTAAGACAGTGAAATTAAAAATAAAATAGACAAATAATAAAATGAATGTCAAAAGAGACTCCTGATTTATAGATGAAAAAGCATCTATAAACAGGAGCTTTCTCTTTTTGTTTGTTTTATGTACCTATTACGGAAGAAATATAGTGAAAAACTAAAAAATAAACAATCTTTCTTTACAAATATAGTTGTTTATGTTAGAGTAAGCACAAGCAAAGATTCTAAATTCAGTTCAGGGGATAATATCCCGTCTTGTGCAGAGCTTTCCTGCAAAAATCCTTGCTTACCAATATCATGATTTCGGAGAAAAAGGCAAGGATGCCGGAAAACGCATAAGAGCATTTTCAGAATCCGAATTCAAATATGGAAATGATACAGAGACTATGCTATATTGAACAAAGGAGGATATGAAAAATGGAAGAGAAGAAATTTGATGCCCTATATGATTTAGTAGTGGGCATGAACGAAAGAATGCTGAATATGGATGAAAAAATCCAGACCATGGATAACAGAATTCAGGGACTGGATGAAAAAGTTCAAGCCATGGATGATAAGATACAAGCCATGGATGATAAGATTCAAGCTATGGATGATAAGATTCAAGCCATGGATGATAAGATTCAAGCCATGGATAGTGAAATCAAAACCATGAAAGTGGAGATTCAGAGTATCAATAAGACTTTAGATCAGCACACCAATGATATCAGAAATCTGCAGTTGACACTGGAAAATGTCACAAATAAGAATATCAGCATCATAGCCGAAAACCATATAGAGTTGAACCGAAAATTAAATGAAGCATTAAAGGTACGTGAAGAAGAGGAAAAGCTATATATGCGGATGAATATTGTAGAAAACGATGTTAGAAAATTAAAAGAAAAGGCAGGGATAGCATAAAATATGGAGAGAAAAAAACTGATATCTTGGAATGTCAATGGACTGCGTGCTTGTATGGGAAAAGGATTTATGGACTTTTTTGATAAGGTCGATGCAGACATTTTTTGTTTACAGGAAATAAAGTTACAGGAAGGACAGATTGACTGGGAAAAAGAAGGGTACTATGCTTATTGGAATTATGCTGAAAAAAAGGGATATTCCGGCACAGCTATCTTTACTAAAGAAGAACCAATCAGTGTATTTTATGGATTAGGAATAGAAGAACACGATAAAGAAGGAAGAGTAATTACGCTTGAGTTCCCAGAGTACTATGTGATTACAGTATATACACCGAACTCTCAGAATGAATTAGCAAGATTGGATTACCGGATGCAGTGGGAAGACGATTTTCGGAAGTATTTATTGGAATTAAAAGCGAAAAAGCCGGTAATTGTCTGTGGGGATATGAATGTCGCACACAAAGAAATAGATTTGAAAAATCCGAAAACTAACCGCAAGAATGCAGGATTTACGGATGAAGAGAGAAACAAGATGACAGAGTTGTTAGAAAGTGGCTTTATAGACTCCTTCCGTTATTTTTATCCGGATATGGAACAGATTTATTCTTGGTGGTCTTATCGGTTTAAGGCAAGAGAAAAAAACGCAGGATGGCGTATTGACTATTTTTTAGTATCAGAGGAATATAAAGAACATATGGTGGATGCAAAGATACACACGGAAGTAATGGGTTCGGACCATTGTCCGGTAGAACTAGAGATTGGGTAAAGAGATTCTTTACTTATGGGAATATATCAGCTAAAATGGAATAGAAAATAATAGAAAAGAGGGAAAATTATGGCAAAGAATCCAGTTGTAACTATTGAAATGGAAAATGGCGATATTATGAAAGCAGAATTATATCCGGAAATCGCACCAAATACAGTAAATAATTTTATTAGTCTGATTAATCATAATTTTTATGACGGATTGATTTTTCACCGTGTAATCAGCGGCTTTATGATTCAGGGCGGATGTCCGGACGGAACAGGAATGGGTGGTCCGGGATATGGAATCAAGGGAGAATTTGCACAAAATGGAATTATCAATCAGATGAAACACACAGCAGGTGTATTGTCTATGGCACGTGCAATGCATCCAAATTCAGCAGGAAGTCAGTTCTTTATCATGCATAAAGATGCACCGCACTTAGATGGCTCTTATGCGGCTTTTGGAAAGATTATAGAAGGTATGGATGTGGTAGATAAGATTGCCGCTGTAAAAACCGATTATACCGACAGACCAATGGAAGAACAGAAAATGAAAAAAGTAACGGTAGAGACATTTGGAGAAGAATATCCGGAACCGGAAACAATGTAGAGAAGAGGGCATGAAAAAAGAACTGATACAATTGTTAAAAGGACAGGAAGCATATATACAGACGCATAATTTTCCAGATCCGGATGCACTTGCGAGTGCCTTTGCCTTACAAAAATATCTGAGGGTTTATGATATTAATGCTACGATTTGCTATGATGGCAGTTTAGAACGTGCCAATGCAATTCGGATGCTTGAGAATTTTGGGATAGAAGCAGTACAGATAAAGCAGAAAAAAAGTCTGGGGGATGAGGCATATGTGGTTTTAGTGGATGCACAAAATCAGAATGCGAATGTGTCGGATTTAGGTGGAAAGAAAATAGCATGTATTGATCACCATCCGATTTTTACAGAATATCATTATGACTACTGTGATATTCAAAACGTAGGTGCCTGTGCAAGTATTGTGGCTTCCTATTATAAGGAAGATGGGATTGCGATAGAACCTAATGTTGCAGCAGCACTTGCCTATGCAATCAAAATGGATACTGCGGACTTTACAAGGGGAACTACGGCATTAGATACGGAAATGTTTGATTACCTGTTTTGCCATGCGGATTGGAAACTGGTGGAATATATGTATACGAATACATTAGAGTTGTCCGACTTACGTGCATATGAAGCGGCAATCCAGAGTATTCAGATATACGAAAAAGTGGGATTTGCATTTATTCCCTTTGAATGTCAGCCGGCGTTGATTGCAATTATCTCAGATTTTATGAAAGCATTAGATGAGGTCAATATAGCTGTTGTCTATGCGAAGCAGGACGGCTGCATACGCTTTTCCGTACGAAGTGAAGAAGAAAATGTTCATGTGGGAACACTTTTAAAAAAGATTTTGAAGGGAATCGGAGACGGAGGAGGGCATCCGGCAATGGCAGGAGGCTATATGACAAATGAGGCGGCAGAACGTCTCGGAGATAAACTCCATCAGACACTTCAGGAAAGATTTATTAAGGAAATACGGGAGATGCGAAGTGGAACAAAGGCTTAGATGTGTGATAATTAATAGAGAAGAGTTAGTGATAGAACATCAGTTAGATGCTGATGTTCTGTTTTTATTAGAGAATCTGTATCAATATGAGGTACGGGTGCTGAATCTGGATGGAAAAACGGGCAGAGAAGAAATCGCAGAAGTCGTGAAAGGTGCAGGTTATCGAATGGAAGAGGCAATTCTAATTGCAGCAGAAGATGAGACGCTGAAAAACGGAAGAGAAATCGGGCTTCCGACCATTGCTTTTTTCAATCAGGAGCGAAAAGGACAGTCTTATGCAGAGGCGGATATTCTTGTAGAAGGCTTTGAAGAGGTGGATTTTTATTTCTTAGAGAGGATTTATCAAAGAAAGTATAAGATTCCCTGGAGAGTCATAGAGACGAAACGGACATATCTGCGGGAGATAACAGTAGAAGATGTGGATGTTCTATATGAAATCTATGCACAGGAAGGAATGACGGATTTTGTAGAGCCACTTTATGAGAAAAAAGAAGATGAGATTGCCTATACGAAAGCCTATATTGAAAATATGTATGAGTATTTTGGATATGGTATCTGGCTGATATGTGACAGATATCGTGATACCATTATTGGCAGGGCGGGATTGAATAACCAGGAAATAGAGGGGAATATTGAATTGGAGATGGGATATTTAATCCGAAAAGAATATCAGAAAAAAGGCTATGCAAAGGAAGTGTGCAGTGCTATTTTAGATTATGCAAAAGAAGCATTGGATTTTGAAAGGGTGAATTGTCTTGTGGAGCAGGAAAACCGGATTTCGCAAAATCTACTTGTAAAATTGGGTTTTTTAAAAAAATCAGATGTAAATTTGAATGGGAAATGTATGAAAAGGTATGTTTATTTGTTGTAAACATTGCAATTTTATCTGTTTTTTATTATAATTTATGATAATTGCAGAGTTTTTTACAGAACCCACGTCATTGTGTTGATGTGGGTAAATTACACAGGAAATGCACAAAGCGGCATATAATAGAAAATACGGAAGAATAAGTATGGGAAAAGTTGGTGATAGTATGGGCGATATGGATACCAGTAAATTAGAAGCATTAGAAAAAGAGGTTACCTCACAGAACTCGGAATTGAAGAAAATGGAGGAGTTTATTAGTCCTGAGGTTTTATATCAGGAGTTAATTGCGAGCGTAAAAAAATATCATCCATCCACAGATATTTCACTGATTGAAAAAGCATATCAGGTAGCGAGAGAATCCCATGAGGGACAGGTGCGTAAATCCGGCGAGCCATATATCATTCATCCCCTTTGTGTTGCAATTATATTAGCTGACTTAGAATTGGATAAGGAAACCATTGTAGCAGGACTTTTACATGATGTAGTGGAAGACACCGTTATGACAGAGGAAGAGATTACTGCGGAATTTAACGAGGACGTTGCTCTTTTAGTAGATGGTGTAACCAAGTTAGAACAGCTGTCGTATGATGCAGATAAGGTGGAAAAACAGGCAGAGAATCTGCGTAAGATGTTCCTTGCAATGGCAAATGATATCCGCGTGATTTTGATTAAACTAGCGGACCGTCTGCACAATATGCGTACTTTAAAATATATGAGACCGGAAAAGCAGAAGGAAAAGGCAAGGGAGACCATGGACATCTACGCTCCGATTGCACAGCGTCTTGGTATTTCAAAGATAAAGATAGAGTTAGAGGATTTGTCCTTAAAATATTTAGAGCCGGAAGCCTATTATGATTTAGTAGAAAAGATTGCACTCAAAAAGAGTGCGAGAGATGAGTATATACAGCAGTTAGTAAAAGAGGTAAAAAGACACATTACAAAGGCGGGTATCGAAGCAGAAATCGATGGAAGAGCAAAACACTTCTTTAGCATTTATAAGAAAATGGTAAATCAGGATAAGACCTTAGACCAGATTTATGATTTGTTTGCGATTCGTATTATTGTAGAGGACGTTAAGGACTGTTATGCAGCACTCGGTGTCATCCATGAGATGTATAAGCCGATTCCGGGACGTTTTAAAGATTATATTGCAATGCCAAAACCGAATATGTATCAGTCGTTACATACGACTCTGATTGGGCCTGACGGACAGCCGTTTGAGATACAGATTCGTACCTATGAGATGCATAGAACTTCCGAATATGGTATTGCTGCTCACTGGAAATACAAAGAAGCCTCAAATGGAAACAATACGGAGGATCAGGAAGAAGAGAAGTTAAGTTGGTTAAGACAGATTTTAGAATGGCAAAAAGATATGTCCGATAACCGGGAATTCATGAGTCTTCTAAAGAGTGATTTGGATTTGTTCTCCGATACGGTATTCTGTTTTACCCCTTCGGGAGATGTGAAGAATCTGCCTACCGGTTCGACGCCGATTGACTTTGCCTATGCGATTCATTCCGCTGTGGGTAATAAGATGATTGGTGCAAAAGTCAACGGTAAGTTAGTAACCATTGATTATGTGATTCAAAACGGTGACAGAATTGAAATCATTACCTCTCAGAACTCTCACGGGCCAAGCCGGGACTGGTTAAATATTGTTAAGAGCACACAGGCAAAAAATAAGATTAACCAGTGGTTTAGAAGCCAGTTCAAGGAAGAAAACATTGCAAAGGGAAAAGAACTGATAGCACAGTACTGTAAGATGAAGAGTATTGAGCTATCCGATATCAATAAGCCGGAGTATCAGAATAAGATTCTTAGAAAATATGGATTCCATGACTGGGATTCAGCACTTGCAAGTGTGGGTCACGGCGGTCTCAAAGAGGGTCAGGTAGTCAACAAGATGCTTGAGGAGTATAAAAAGGACCACGTTGTACCGGTTACCGACGAAGAGGTGCTTGAAAATATTCAGGATATGAACTCTGGAAAGACGATACCGCAAAAATCAAAGAGTGGAATCGTGGTAAAAGGATTGTATGATGTAGCAGTACATTTTTCAAAATGTTGCAGTCCGGTTCCGGGAGATGAGATTGTGGGCTTTGTCACCAGAGGAAGAGGGGTCTCCATTCATAGAACAGATTGTATCAATATTATGAATCTGTCCGAAATTGACCGGGCAAGACTGATTGATGCAGAATGGC
>JBJELL010000335.1:0-6667 GCA_051879115.1 Lachnospiraceae bacterium | reverse complement strand
GGTAAGGAGAGTTTCTCCTTCATACCACGAAGTATTTTCAGATTTCTTTGTGACATTGTCTCCTTCCGTAGCGGAAAGCGGAATAATCTCTACATTTTTTAATCCCAGTTCTGTCTTTAGTTCCTCTATCTGCTTTTCAATCTCTAAGAATCTCTCCTGACTGTAATCCACTAGATCCATCTTATTGACAGCAAACACGAAATACTCGATTCCCATCAGAGAACAGATTCTCGCATGTCTTCTTGTCTGTACTAAGACACCCTGTTTTGCATCCACTAAGATAACCGATAGCTGTGCAAAGGAAGCTCCTACTGCCATATTTCTCGTATATTCCTCATGTCCCGGTGTATCTGCCACAATAAAACTACGGTTGTCCGTGGTAAAATACCGATAGGCAACATCGATGGTAATTCCCTGCTCTCTTTCTGCCATCAATCCGTCTAATAAAAGAGAATAGTCGATGTCTCCTTCCCTGCTGCCGACCCTGCTGTCTAATTCTAACGCTCTTTCCTGGTCTGCATATAACAATTTTGCATCATATAAAATATGTCCAATCAGTGTGGATTTTCCATCGTCCACACTTCCGCATGTGATAAATTTCAACAATCCATTCATTTAGAAGTACCCCTCTCTTTTTCTTCGCTCCATGCTGCCTGCCGCTTCATGGTCAATGACTCTGCTGGTTCGCTCGGAAGAAACGGCACTTAACGTCTCTTCAATAATCTCATCTAAGGTCTCTGCCTCGGACTCCACACCTCCGGTCAGCGGATAGCAGCCTAAGGTACGAAACCGGACTTTTTTGTACTGTATTTCTTCTCCCGGCAGTAATTTCAAACGGTCATCATCCACCATGATGATGTTTCCGTCCCGCTCTACCACCGGTCTTTCCTTTGCAAAGTACAGAGGTACGATTTCAATATTTTCTCTCTTTATGTACTGCCAGATGTCTTTCTCCGTCCAGTTCGAGATTGGAAAGACACGCATACTCTCACCTTTTTGAATCTTGGTATTGTAGAGTTTCCACATCTCAGGTCTTTGGTTCTTCGGGTCCCAGGCGTGTTCACTGTTACGGAAGGAAAAGATTCTCTCTTTCGCACGGGATTTTTCCTCATCACGTCTGCCTCCTCCAAAGGCTGCAGTAAATCCATATTTATTAAGTCCCTGTTTTAATGCCTGCGTCTTCATGATATCGGTGTAAGCAGAGCCATGGTCAAAAGGATTGATTCCCTGGGCAATTCCCTCTTCATTGGAATGTACTAGCATTTCGATTCCATATTTTTCCGCCATCTTATCGCGAAACTCAATCATTTCACGGAATTTCCATGTGGTATCAATGTGCATAAACGGGAACGGCGGTTTCTCCGGGTAAAATGCCTTCAACGCTAAATGAAGCATTACCGAACTGTCCTTTCCTATCGAATAAAGCATTACCGGCTTTTCGCATTCTGCCGCAACCTCTCTGATAATATAGATTGCTTCTGCCTCTAATTCATCCAGATGTGATAATTCACTCATACTACTACCTATCCCTTTCTAATACTTATTTGCCTCTTTTTTATCGATTGTAATTACCTTCTGCTCTCCCGAATCACTCTCAATTATCCAGTGGCACAGATTTCCCTCAATCTTTGTATGCATCCGGCTTCCTCTTCCGCCGATATCTGCCCCTAAATAAAACTCAATGGCTGAAAAACTGCATTCTTTCAAACAGGAAGTACATCCCCAGCAGTCCTTTGGACGTCTTAACTCTGCCTTTTTTTCTGCATCTCTTTTAATCAGATTTCCCGGACAAGCCTCGATGCATCTGCCACAGCCTATACATTTATCCCGGTTGATTTGAATGCTCATAGACCTCATCCTCCTTTACCAATTCCCTGTAAATCATCTGTATCTTTCCATCCACATATCTAGAATTGACATACAGATTCCAGTCTTCACTGCGTTTCGGATAATCTGCATTTTCTCCAAAGGCATGCCATCTCGTCTCCTTGCGGGCTTTTAAATGGGCTATGAGACTTCTGCATACAACCAGCCTTTCTTTTAATTCATAGATACGAAGCAATTCATCCATATCCTTCGCATGCAGCCTTTCACTCAGACTCTGTAACAGTTCAATCTTTTCATCCGCAAGCCGTAACTGTTTTTCATTATAGCGGTAATTTGTTCCAATACCGCCTGCATAGTGATCCATGACTTTTTGCATCGCCTCTTCTAACTGTTCCGTATCATAGAAGCTGTCTTTTCCCGACAGATGAGCTTCGTATGTTTTTTTGATTTCTTCAAACCGGCTTTCGGTTTTTTCTAAGTTCTTTTGACTTCTTGATAAATCCTCTAAATCTTCTACGGCAGATAGGGCTGCAATCTCTCCTTCCACCAAAGCACCTGTCACGTATTTTTGCGGTGCTCCTCCTGCCACATCTCCTGCAGCGTAAAGACCTTCTATGGTGGTACGCCTTCTGTTATCTATCCAGTAACCGCTTGCCGTATGACCACCTACGATATAAGGCTCGGTTCCCTCTATCTCCACATTCTGTTCGGAAGGATTCTTTCCACTTTCCAACCATTTTAAGGTCTGGCTTGGTGCCATGTTCAGATATGCTTTTAAAAGTTCCTCATCCTGTTCCTTTGTAATGCCCTCTGTTTTTAGGTAACACGGCCCTCTGCCTTCCTGATTCTCTTTTACCGTTCCATAGACTCTCTCGGAGGTGGTAATACCGTATTGATCTTCGTATACTTCTCCTAAAGAATTTATCTGTTTTGCACCAACTCCCTGAGCAATGGTTCCGGTAGGTGCAATGGTATCCTTACACCGCAGAGCGATAAAACGCATCTCAAAGGTGGTCATCTCCGCTCCGGCTAAGATTCCCATAGCATATCCGGCTCCCGTATTAAAAGGCGGATACCACATCTTATGTCTCGAAAATCCCGGATTGTTCGGACGGTATAATCCTGCCGCACCGCCTGTGGTACATAAGACGGCTTTTGCCCTGATATAATAGATGATTTCCTCGTCCACATGAAAACCTACGGCTCCTGTAATCCGGTTATTTTCTACGAGATAATCCGTGATATTTACATGGTTTAAGACTTCTACGTTTTTACACTTTTTCACGGCATCGGACAAAATGACTTTGATATTCTCTCCGTTAATCTTGATATTCCGGTTTCCTCTTGTCACATACTTTCCATTTTCATCCTTTAAAATTACAAGTCCTAAGGACTCTAATTTTTCTGTCACCCGGTTCAGACCTTCTGACATAGACAAAAGTAAATCCTCTCTGACGATGCCTGCTGCATCTTTTTTGGCATAATCCACATAGTTCTTTGGTGTTCTGCCCTCGGTAATATAGGCATTGATGGCATTCACACCTGCAGCTAAACATCCGCTTCTTTTGATATTTGCTTTTTCTGCTATGAGAATCTTTGCCTTTTTATGTTTTAATGCCAGATGTTCTGAAGCTGTCAGTGCTCCATAGCATCCCGCCGTACCTCCGCCTATGATTAAAATATCTGTCTCTATTCTCTCTACTCTCATATTCACTCTCTCATTTCCCTGTGACGAAAACCTAGATGACGATGGATTCATCTCTTAATGCCTCGTTTTCTAACAGTACAATCTCATCATTTTCTATGGCATAGAGACGATAGATAAATACCTCTACGGTCTCTCCCACAGATACCAGTGCATCGTCTAATCCTCTGCTTCCGGTAATCACCATATCATGCAGACGAACTTTTACTTCCAGACTGTTGCCCCGGAAAGCAATTCCCTCTACGATACCTTCCTCTGCGGAACTTTTATACTTTAATTCCTCCGATTTTTTGGCAATGCTGACAAATTCCGGTCTTAAGATGACTCTGCTCGCCTTCCTCCCAGAAGTAAAGCAGTGGAGTCCCGGATAGTTGTCTATGACTGTAGAATTGCCGATAAACTCTGCCACAAATGGAGTTGCCGGATTCCGGTAGATGTCCTGCGGTGTTCCAATCTGTTCCACCCGTCCTCTGTTCGTTACGATAATCTCATCTGCCACCTCGATGGCTTCGTCCTGGTCATGGGTTACGAAAATGCTGGTAATACCAAGCATATCAATCATTTCCCGAAGCCAGCTTCTAAGCTCCTGTCTGACCTTTGCATCAATCGCTGCAAAAGGCTCATCTAACAGTAATATCTGTGGATTTGGTGCTAAAGCTCTTGCAAATGCCACCCTCTGTCTCTGTCCACCGGAAAGCTGGCTTGGATATCTGTTTTCCATTCCCTCAAATCCGATTAATTTAATCAGTTCCTTTACCCTTGCATCAATCTCCTCTTTTTTCATCTTCTTTACGCGAAGCCCAAAGGCAATATTTTCATAGACTGTCATAAAGCGGAACAGTGCATAATTTTGAAAGACAAATCCGATTCCGCGTTCACTTGGATGTACGTTATTTACCACCTTACCGTCGATGACAATGTCTCCCGAATCCGGATTCTCCAAACCGGCTATCATACGAAGAATCGTGGTCTTACCACTTCCGCTAGGACCTAAGAGGGCTACGAGCTTTCCCTTTTTTATTCCCACGTTGATATCATCAGATGCTTTAAAATCACCAAAATACTTATTGATATGATGCAGTTCTACATAATTTTCTGTTTCATTTCCCATGCCGTTAGTCCTTTTCCCTTCCTGTTTTTCCTATCTGAAATCTATTGTTCTTCTGATTTTTTTCCCTTATATTCCACAATGCTGCGCAGTGCTAAGATAATTACCGCCATGACTACTAACAGTGAGGACATGGCAAAGGCTCCGGTAAAATCATAGCCCTGATAAAGAAGTTCGATATAAAGAGGCATGGTATTCGTCTTTCCTCTCAGATGACCGGAAAGAACGGATACTGCGCCGAATTCTCCCATGGCTCTTGCGGTACAAAGAACCACACCATAGAGAAGTGCCCACTTGATATGCGGAAAGGTTACCTTCCGAAATATGGTAAATGCACCTGCTCCCATCAATGCTGCCGCTTCTTCTTCATCGGTTCCCTGAGCGGTCAGCACCGGAATAATTTCTCTTGAAATAAATGGGAAGGTTACAAAAATCGTTGCTAAAATGACTCCCGGTACTGCGAAAATAATATCAATTCCCAGTTTCTGCAAATATGGATATAAAAAGCTCTGTCTTCCAAACGTCAGTACATAGATGAGTCCGGCTATAATCGGAGATACCGTAAGGGGAAGGTCAATCAGGGTGGAAATGACTTTTTTCCCTTTAAAGTTGAATTTTGTAATACACCATGCCGCGCAGAGTCCAAAAAGCGTGTTCAGACCAACCGCCCAGAGGGTTGCCTGAATGGTGAGAAGTACTGATTTTTTTGCATATTCATCTGTAATAGCATCTAAATAAGCTCCCACACCTTCCCGAAATGCCGTAGCAATGACATAGACTAAGGGCAGTATCAGCATGGTTACTAGAAAGAGTACGCAAATGGCAATCAATATCCATTTTAAAACTCCTGAATCTTTTCTTATCTCCATCTTCTTCCTCCTTTTATCCGATACTGCTGATTTTTTTTGACATCCTGCTTTGAACAATGGCATTTACAAAGAGAATGAAAAACGCTGCTACTAACATTACCAGTGCAATGGATGTTGCACTCACATAGTCAAATTCCTGTAACTGGGACATAATCAAAAGCGGTGTAATCTCTGTCTCATAGGGTTTATTTCCTGCGATAAATACAACGCTCCCGTACTCTCCTAAACATCTTGCAAAAGCCAGAGTAAATCCTGAGACTAAAGCCGGGAAGATTTCCGGAAAAATGATTTTCCAGAAAGTCTGCCCAAATCCGGCTCCTAACATATGTGCCGCTTCTTCATACTGTAAATCTATCTTTTCTAAAACCGGCTGTATGCTTCTTACTACAAAAGGGATACCGATAAAGATCAGTGCAATGGTAATACCAATCCTTGTATAGGCAATCTGAATTCCCGCTTTTCCAAAAAGTCTTCCTACCCATCCGTTTTCTACCGTCAGATGTGTCAGTGCAATTCCGGCTACTGCGGTAGGCAGTGCAAAGGGCAGTTCAATTAATCCATCCATAAACCGTTTTCCCGGAAACTCATAGCGTACCAGCACCCATGCCAAGACAACTCCCATTACTGCATTGATAAGAGACGCCACTAAAGCCGTAGAAAAGCTGACCTTATAGCTTGCTAATACTCTTGCATCCGTTACTACCTCCCAGAATTCCTTTGGTGAGAGTTGAACGGTGTAGACGACTAATGAGCAGAGGGGAATGATTACAATGATTCCCAGTATCGCCATGGTAATCCCGAAGGAAAGTCCAAATCCCGGTATGATACTTTTTCCATTTTTACGTTTCTTCATAGCTAGTATCCCTTTTCTTTCCAAGTTCTTTTTCTTCTATCTTACTTACTGCTCGTAGATACTGTCGAATAAGCCGCCGTCTACGAAGTGCTTTTCTGCTGCCTTAGACCATCCGCCAAAGTGTTCGATATCTGTCAGCTCAAGGTTTGTGATGATCCACTTTCCGTCCTCTGGAATCTCTGTGATTGTGTTGCTGTCTGATTCAGATTCGTAATCTTTTAAAATTTCCTCATTGGATGGACGGTAGTAATTCTCAGCTTCAATCTTTTGTGCTTCATCGGAATATAAGTATTCTAAGTATTCGG
>JBJELL010000334.1:1883-6678 GCA_051879115.1 Lachnospiraceae bacterium | reverse complement strand
CTATATTTCACGAAAAAAGAGGTATTATATGCAGGGATTAAATCGTAACCAGTTAAAATTCATTGCCATTTGCGGCATGGTCTGCGACCACATCGCATGGGGATTCGTAGATTTTATGTCTCCTTTAGGACAGGTGATGCACGTCATCGGAAGACTTACCATTCCGATTATGTGTTTCTTTATTGCAGAAGGATTTCGGCACACTTCAAATCTTCGCCGTTACATCCGCAGAATGGTGTGTTTTTGGATTATTTCGATTCTGCCATTTTACGCATTTTTCCACGAACTCTATGACTACCGTCAAAACATTATCTTTGACTTATTACTCGGTCTGCTCATGTTAGCTGTATTAGAGCACAAAGATTTTTCCAAAGTGACTAAGACTCTGCTTGGGACTGCACTCTTTGTCATTTCCGCTGTCATTGGCGGCTGGCCGATTCTTCCAATTTTATATATTCTGGTATTTTACTATGCAAAAGGTTTCAAAAAACAGGCTGCCTGGTTTTGCAGTCTTACCGTGCTTTTAGAAGTATTTCTTATTGTTGCAATATCTTTAAACAATATCTGGCATTTTTCACACTACGACTGGATATGGTATGAGAAACTCTATTTCTTAGGTTTTATGATTCCTCTGCTTTTATTGCGGCATTACAATGGGGAAAAGGGAAAGACAATTATCGGAAAATACTTTTTCTATATTTTCTATCCGGCTCATTTTCTGGTATTAACAACAGTAAGGGAGATTTTAAATGGCATATCTATCTATAATGCCTATCTTCTTTTGCACTTTATGGCATTAATTTTTTGCTTAGCAATAATATTTAAGATTGCCCTTTACCGTCCTTCCAAAGTACAGCTTGCGGCTCTGACATTCACCATATTTGCTTCTATCTATACCTTTGGTTTTCTCATTGAGATTACCTCTTCTACAATAGGCGGATTTTTTGCGGCAATCAAGGTGGAGTACTTTGGAGAATGTCTGCTGATTATTGGTTTTACCTGGTATATCCGTGAATTTATTCAAAAACGCATTCCTTCTTATATTTTTGCATTTGAGGTTTTTGCCACATTTTTGACCCTTTGGAATATCTTTACCTTCCCTAGAAACCGTTTCTTCTATACGGATATGGGCGTAGATAATTCAGGACCTTTTCCACGGGTTACTCTTACATACGGAACAGGATTCTATCTTTTTGTTCTCTACTCAGGGGTTATCTCTATTGCAGCTATCATTGCTTTTATTGTTGCAATGAAACAAAGTACTGTCCTTGAGAAAAAACGCCTCCGCTACATGTGTATTGCCATTGTCTGTCCTTGGTTTCCAATTATTTTCAGGGAATTGGGATTGACCGGTGGGTATGAGGTTCCTGCATTCGGCATTGCGGCAGCAGCTTTTTTCATGAGCATTTCCTTTATTAAATATGGATATTTTGATTCTCTTTCTCTTGCGAGTGAGAATGCTTTTAACCGAGGAACGGAAGGGGTACTGGTAATCGACAGCCGTCATAAGGTTTTATATTTTAACAAACGGATATCTTCTCTTTTTCCTACATTGGCACAGTTTGAAGACGCTTATCAGATTCCTCATATGAAGGAGATTTTTAACCGGAATATTAAGAGTTTAGAAATTGACCATCATGTCTACGAGATGCGTGTTGATCCCTTAGTGGAATCCGGATACATCCAGGGCTATATGCTGTGGGTACTGGATATTACAGAGCATCACAATCTTTTGATGAAGGTCAACGATATTGCAAAAAAAGACCCTCTTACCGGTGTGAAAAACCGCAGTTTTTTCCAGCAGGAGGTTACAGATTATATTGCCAAAAATAAAAAGGGTGCCATGTTCATGCTCGATTTGGACAATTTCAAGCTGGTAAATGACACTCACGGACATCAGGCGGGAGATACCGTTTTAATTCTCCTTGGCAACCTCATCTTAAAACATACCACGGATTCCTGCATCTCCTGTAGAATTGGTGGAGATGAGTTCTGTCTCTTCTTTAAAGAAGTGAACGATTATTATACCCTTGCCTCAACAGCTCAAAATATCATCACAGAATTCGAGTCCGAGTTGTCCTCTACGCCTTATGCCGGAAGTACTTCGACTTCTATTGGAATTGCCATAGTAGATAAACCGATTTCTTTTGAAGAATTATACAGTCAGGCGGATAAGGCACTCTACATTGCCAAAAACAGCAATAAAGCCACCTACTATTTTTACCAGTAGGCGGCTTATCTGCCTTTTATCTGTTCTGACTTTTTTCTATCCTGTCACGAATCTCTTCCATTTTTTGATCCAAAGATGCACTTACTCTGGCACATTCTGTCAATTCTTTTGCCAGTTCTTCTGCTTCTGATTCCGGTATATTTTTCTTATAGCGCAGTTTATGTTCCAGACTTGCCCAGAAATCCATGGCAATCGTACGAAGCTGTACTTCTACCTTCATCGGTCTCTTTTCATTTTCCAAAAAGATTGGAACTTCAATAATCAGATGAAGGCTTCTATAGCCGCTTGGTTTTGGATTCTGTATATAGTCCTTTTTCTCAATCAGGGTTATATCATCCTGCCCTAGCAGACAATCCGCTAAGAGATAGATATCCTCCGTAAAAGAACACACCACCCGTACTCCTGCAATGTCATAGAGATTTTCCTCTATGGACTCTAAGGAAAACGGAATATTTTTCCGCTTCACTTTTTCTAAGATACTTTCCATAGATTTTACTCTGGTCTTAATGGATTCTATCGGATTTCTGTCATATTGAAGAGAAAACTGCTCATTTAAGACACGAAACTTTGTCTCAACTTCCATCAAAGCACATCTGTAATATGCCATCAGACTTTCCATCGGCAGAAAATTTTCCTGCATCCTATTTCTAAATTCATCAGATAGCACGACGTTGGTAATAATCTCTTCTTTTGCCTGTTCCATAAATTTGTCTAATCTCATTGTTCCCATTCCTTCCCCATACTTCTATTTTTTAACATATTTCTATAATGTCGGACGAATATGCTTCTAATTCTATCTCATAATCTTTTTCCCGATAACGGAAACTCAGGGTCTCACTATGGTCTGTCAGATTTAAACCTACGATGACACCTTCTTTTTCTAAGGTTCTTGCAAAGATGAATTGTTCGTTGCGAATGACAATGTCTTCATATTCTCCGTATTTTACAGCATCTGTATGATTACGAACCTTCGCAATCTTTTCTAAATGCTCTATCAGTTCAGGATTCATCCCCTCCATCTCTTTCATATCCAATCTTGGACGAAGTGGATAATCAGCTTCCATTCCCTGACCTTTTGTACCTTCAATGCCCCATTCACTTCCGTAGTAAATAGAAGGAACTCCCGGCATGAAATAGAGCAGAGTATAAGCATTTTTGAGATTTTCTTTCTTATTCAAAAGACTTCCAATACGGTTCACATCGTGGTTATCTAAAAAATTATAAAGACAGAGATTTTCGTACAGACCGCCCTTTGCAAACTGTCTTTTCAGCGAATGGGCAATCTCAAAGTAGTTCTTATCGTTGTGGCTCGAATAGATTCCCTTCCAACACTCGTAGTTGGTAACAGAATCCAGCATTTCCTCATTTGCCCACATACGGTAATCGCCGTGGATAATCTCGCCCATGAGCCAAAAATCTTCTTTTTTATTCTTTGTAAAACTTCTTAATGTCTTAAAAAAATCTTTGTCTACACAGTCTGCCGCATCTAGTCTTAGACCATCGATTTCAAATTCATTCATCCACATTTCGACAGCACCTAAAAGATAATCCGATACTGCCGGATTTCTTAAATTCAGCTTTACAAGCTCTGCCGCACCATGCCAGTTCTCATATGTAAAAGGATCTCCTAAGGGACTCTGCCAGGAAAAGTTGAGATTGCAGAACCAATCCTTATATTCGGAATGTTCCAGATTCTTCTGCAAGTCCAAAAAAGCAAAAAATCCTCTTCCCACATGATTGAATACACCGTCTAAGACAACCTTTATTCCGTTTTCGTGAAGTGCATCGCAAATCTTCTTAAAGTCTTCATTCGTTCCAAGACGGCTGTCAATCTTATAATAATCACAGGTATCATAGCCGTGGGATACCGACTCAAATACCGGTCCGAAATATACCGCATTGATGCCCAGATTTTTCAGATGTGGAATCCATTCTAAGACTTCCAAAATCCTGTTTCCTGCCGTCTTATCTCCTTCGTTACATCTTGGTGCTCCGGTAAGTCCTAATGGATAGATATGATAAAAAATGGATTCATTGACCCAGCTCTTCTTTGTATTCATAGATGCCGCATCTCCTTTTTTTGTTGAATTTGGTAAAGCCCTTATTTGTTATCTGCTTTCTGCTGGAATTTTGCATTATCTACAATAAAACGTTCATGCTCTCCTTCACCGATTTTTCCTCTCTCGTCAAAGGCTTCCACATGAAAACAGAGTCTTCTTCCGTCAATTTCTACTAATTCACTTTTGGCTGTTACTTCCATTCCCACAGGAGTTGCAGCAATATGCTTTACGTTCATCAAGGTTCCAACGCTGCCCTGTCCTTCTTCTAACTCTCCTGCAACGCTGGTGTAGGCTGCCTGCTCCATCAGGGCAATCATGGACGGGGTTGCATATACGTTTAATTCACCGCTTTTCATGGTTTTTGCAGTATTCTTATCCGTTACTTTTTCTGTGATTTCTTTTGTGATTCCTGTTTCTAACATTTTCAATCTCCTCCTTGTACTTCCCATTCTTCTTCATAAGTGTATTGTATCAGAAATCACAGTAGATGTTAATGGCTTAGGAG
>JBJELL010000334.1:0-1783 GCA_051879115.1 Lachnospiraceae bacterium | reverse complement strand
TCCTCATCCTGCCACGTAATCTCAAGCCATTTTTTATATTTGTTTACAACGCATACGACCTTTCCCAGTGGAAGATGCCCTGTTACCTGTGAGGAACAATCGGGCTTTTTTCTTGCCTTTACATCATCTTTGCAAATCATACGGAAATTGTACGCATTTAATGTATCTACTTCCATTCCAACTTCAACCGTATAGTGATAATTTATCTCTGTAATATTACTCACTGCTACCGGCTGATTTTCTTTTAAACCTAATATGTAAAAAATCAATGACAAAAGAATTGGAAATATATATACTTCCCAGACCTTTTTCTGCTTTTCTGTAAGATGTCTGCCATCTTTTTCTCCTGCAACTTCTCTGATTTCCTCACTGGCTTCTTCGTCTAACTGGTTGTCCTCAATATATTGCTCTGCTACCTCCTCTACAATATCCGACACCTGTGCCACTTCTGACCAGTTGATGTTTCTCCATGCTTCCTGAAAAGAAGTGTCAAATCTCCCCATATCATAGGCCCGCAGTGCTGCGGAAGCACTAATCCATGCATCATCCATCTGCGAAAAATTCCTGATTGCTGAAGCAGCCGCCGAAAAATCATAATCTTTCATGGTATTTTGTACCTCATACACTTTTGAAAAATCATAGGTTTTCATCATGTCCTGCATCGCAAATATTTTTGAAAAATCATAATCTTTCATGGACTGATACATGTCAAGCTGACTATGAAATGACCGTAATGCTTCATTGACATTTCCCCAGGTATTTGTTATCTGTGTAATCTGGCTGATACTCTCTAACTGTCTTCTCCATTCATGATTGTCTAGCATTCGTAATCCTCCCCTTTACCGTTCATTTTCTTTCAGTAATATTATATTCTTACTTGTAATCTTCGTAAAGGAAGAATGTCAAAAAAAGGAACTTTCGGCGTTAGAAAGTTCCTTTTAACAGGGTTTGTAGTAACATAATATGATATTTTTCGTCTTTGATAATCCTTGCTAATACAGCATTTACATAGTTGTCTTTTATCATGCTTATGTGCATCCTGTACTGATTTATGGCAGCTTTTTCAGCTTCGATATCCGCTAAAAGCATTTTTTTTGCTTCTTCCGGGATGGTGATATACTGAGGCGTCCACATCTGTTCCTTTCCGTTTCTCTGTCTTGCGATAAAATCCACAGAACCGCCTAATAAAAAGATTAATTCTCCTAATTTCTGTAAATGTATCATTTCTGCCATGGCAATCCCAAGTATGGTCTTCGCTAAGGAACACTTTTCACAGGAGAGGCGGTTTTCATTGTTGATATATTGGGTGATGGCGGACATTTCCGATGTGGCACCACAATAGTCCATACTGAGCAGATTTGCATAAGCCTGATTTTTTTCTCTCACCTGTATCTCCGGATAGGGGAGTTCTACCATGATAGGTTTTACGTCCATAAAGCTGCATGTATTCGTTAAAGGGGTGGTCGTTTCGTCCATTTTATTAACTCCGATATATTTTATATAATAGTATATTAGAGTTTTTCTGATGTGTGCCTCTCTTCACTTCCCTTTTTATTTTAAAGTGCCTGGCGGTAAATCCTTTTAATCTCATCCCGAGTAAATACCACCGGATTGTTGGCAACACTAGCAGCGGATACTTTCATGCAGTTTTCTGCCATCCATGGAATATCTTTTTCCTCTATTCCAAGGTCTGATAAGGTATATACTAAATCCAGCTGGCTTAAAAACTTCCGAATTGCAGGTGCGCAGTCTTCTGCTTGCGTTTCGCCAAAAATTCTTGCAA
>JBJELL010000333.1:0-6690 GCA_051879115.1 Lachnospiraceae bacterium | reverse complement strand
TCAGCTAAAGCTGACCACGCTCGGCACGCAAAGTGTGCGAGCCCCTCATGAGTGAAGGGGTGGAGAGCTGATGCGGGCTTGCCCACTTTATTCTTTTTTAATAGGAAATGCACAGGCATTTAGAAAGGATGGATGAAATGATATTTCAATATGAATTAAAGGATAACAGTCTGCGTATTATGGTACCAAAAGAATTAGATCATCACAATTCCATAGATTTGCGGACTCAGACAGACATGCTGCTTCGTACCTATCCGGTAAAAAATCTGGTATTTGATTTTCAGAATACGGAATTTATGGACAGTTCTGGAATTGGGATGATGATTGGACGCTGTAAAAGTATGGATTTCAATGGAGGAGAAGTGGCAGCAGAGAATATGAATGAGCGTATTCAGAAAATATTTTTACTCTCAGGACTCCATAAAATCATAAAAGTTGAGGAAGGCGGAAAAGAAGAATGAAAAGAAATGAGATGCATATGACCTTTTTGGCAGATTCAGTGAACGAAAGTCTTGCAAGGGTTGCGGTTGCAGCATTTGTGGCAGAGCTGAATCCTACCATGGAAGAAATCGAAGATATCAGAACCGCAGTTTCGGAGGCGGTGACCAATGCAATTATACACGGCTATGAGACGAAAGGAGGACAGGTGGAACTGCACTGTATTCTTGTGGATAAACGGTTACATATCGAAGTAAAGGATAACGGAAGAGGAATTGCGGATATCGAACAGGCGAAAAAGCCTTTCTATACCACCAGACCGGAAGAAGAACGTTCTGGAATGGGATTTGCTTTTATGGAAGCCTTTATGGATGTGGTGAAAGTAGAGTCAGAGGTGGATTTTGGGACAAGAGTAATTATGGAAAAAAAGATAGGGACGGTGCAGGATGAGTGATTTTGCCAAAAAACTTGCCATGGCACATGCCGGAGATGAAAAGGCGAGAGAAGAATTAATCCTTGAAAATCGTCCTCTTGTCTATGCAGTAGTCAAAAGATTTGAGTACCGGGGGTATGACAGGGAAGAGTTGTGCCAGATTGGTGTTATTGGACTTATGAAGGCGATTGACCGCTTCGATACGGCATATGAGGTGGCATTTTCCACCTATGCAGTTCCCTTAATCAGTGGAGAACTGAAACGTTTTTTCAGGGATAATTCCATGATGAAAGTCTCAAGAGGACTAAAAGAGCAGGGATATCACATCGCAAAAGCAAGGGAGCGGATAGAGCAGGAAAAGGGAAGAGATGCAACCATTGATGAACTTGCGAAGGAGACAGGACTTCGGATAGAGGAAATTATCACCGCCACGGAGGCAAACAGAGAGGTAGCATCCCTGTCTCAAAATATCTATGAAAAAGACGGCAGTGAAATATCTTTAGAAGAGCAGATTTCCGCGAAAGGCGGTGCAGTTCCGGCAGGAGGTACCCAGTCAGGGGAAGAGGACTATGAAAAAGAATTCCTTGTCAATAAGATGTTAGTAGAACAGCTCTTAGAGGAATTAGAGGAAAAGGAAAGAAAACTGTTGATTCTGCGGTATTTTCAGGAAAAGACCCAGACACAGACGGCACAGGAATTAGGAGTCAGCCAGGTACAGGTCTCTAGAATGGAGAAGAAGATACTGTTAAATCTGCGGAAAAAAGTAATGCAGGATTAAAGATTTGATAGAAATTACCGATATCTTTTGTAGAGGTGATTCTATGGAAAAGACAGTATTTTTAACAGATAAAAATAGTACGGATATTTTAAAACCGTTAAGACAAACGGAAAATAAGACCGAAGACAAGACGGAAAAATCGAAAGAGAAGAAGAATATTTTTGCAGGAGAATTGAATCTGATAGATGATCCGGTAACACAAAAACGCAAGGAAGCACAGGAAAAGGCAATGAAGGTTGTACAGGATGCCTGGGATAGCGACCGCGCCATTGATAAGGATGTGCAGGATAGAAGAGAACACTACGAAAAAATGGACAGGCTGCGCAGTGAGGCTCAGGATGAGGTCATGCAGATTAACAAAGAAAAGCAGGCGGTAAAAGAATTCTATGGTGTAGAGGATGATTCAAAAGAACAGCAGGATTTAGAACTGCTGTGCAAAAGAGAAGATTACATGAATGGAGATTTTGATTCTGCTCTTACCAAAGAAGAGTGGGACCGGATTGCTGAGATTGAAAAAGAACCCCTGACAGAATATCAAAAGCAGGCACTTGAACTTCATAAAAGATCAGGTTACTTTCAGAGTGAAATAAGAGAAGCCGAAAAGCAGATGAAAGATGATGCGGCAGATATCCGAAGTATTCAGATAGAGCGGCTAAAATATCAGCCGATGACAGAGGCACAAAAGAATGCCAAAGAGATTAGGGAAAATGCCAGCAAAGAGATTATTGGTATGCTGCAACAGGAGGCTCTTGACAGGATAGACGAAGAAATGGAAGAAGCAAAAGAAAAAGCAGAGGAGGCTGCGGAGAAAAAAGAAGAGGAAGAAGAAAAATTAGAAGAAAAGTTAGAAAAAAAGTTAGCAGAATTAAAGCAGGATGACGTTAAACAGAGTATCGAAGAGATAAAGGTAAGTATGAATTTACTCGATACAGATTTAAAAGGAATTCAGGTAGACGAAGAAATATAGGAGTTTCCCATATGACAGAAAATAAAATCTGTTGTATGGGAATTTTTTTACAAATCCCTTGTTGGCACTGGTACAGCCAGATGCCATCCATAAAAATTAAAAAAAAATTTATAAAAAAAGGGGCGGAAAGTATTAAAATACTTGTAATTTTATGAAAAAAGTATTAAAATCATTTTTATCCGATTGGTCATACCAGTCAAAGAACACAATATAATATAGTATCAAAATAAGGAGGAGAAATTGTTATGTTGTTTAACATCTATGGCGACAACGCCATGTGGCAGTTACTGGGCTGGGTTCTGGTATTTGCCGGATTAATCATCTGTAATGAGATTGCACGCCGTTCTAAGGCGGGAGGAGTATTTTTCTTTCTCATTCTTCCACTTGCATTAACGGTATATTTCATTGCAATTGCAGTTGGAGCATCAAACGGAGCAGAATGGGCACTGAATAACCAGACATATAAATACATGGGTGGATGGTTCCATTATGCAAAACTGTATGCAGCAGTAGCAGGTTGTATCGGTTTCATGATGCTGAAGTACAAATGGGGCATTGGTAAGAAAGAATGGTTCAAACCGTTCCCATTTATCATCGTAGCAATCAATATTTTAATTGCAGTATGTTCAGACTTCGAGTCTGCAATTAGAGGTGCACAGGCACTTGCTGACACAGGTTCCAGATACTGGTTATCCAACGAAGGCGTATGGCTTTACGGTGGATGGTGGAACTGGGTAAACGGTATTGCCGGAATCCTGAACATCTTCTGTATGACAGGATGGTGGGGAATCTACACATCTAAGAAGAAAGATGATATGTTATGGCCGGATATGACATGGCAGTTTATCTTAGCATATGATGTTTGGAACTTCACTTATACATATCTGAACCTTCCTACACATTCATGGTACTGCGGTGTTGCATTATTATTAGCACCTACCTTTGCAGCTATGTTCTGGAACAAAGGAGGCTGGATTCAGAACCGCGCAAATACTTTAGCAACATGGTGTATGTTCGCTCAGGTATTCCCATTATTCCAGGTTAGCGGAAGATTCTCTGTATTGCCATCATTGTATGGAAAAGGATGGACAGACGGTTTATCCTTAGCAACAGCTTCACAGCCGGAATACGCAAACCCAACAGCACAGGGTGTAATGGCAATTCTTGCAGTTGCTGTTAACGTAGTTGTTTTAACAATTATTATCAAACGTTCTATTGAGCAGAAGAAGAACCCATACAAGAACGAAATCTTCACAGATCAGAAAGATTTCCAGATTGCTATGGCAAGAGCAGAAGAGCAGTAGAAAACATGATTTTTATAAAAAGTCACAGAATAAAAAGTTCTGTGGCTTTTTTTATTCTACAGACAGGAACTTTTTTAGTAAAAATCCATAATTTAAAGAAAAAAGGTTACTGTATATGGCATACTCGGATTATGTACCGGTAACAGGTACCATTGTAAATATTTCAAGGGGAAATGACTGTTGTACACAGATGATGTCCCTTCGTGCTGAAAATGGAATTGTGAATTTTATGGTGGGCACCGGAACACAGATTATTGATAACAGACAGCTCCGTCCCGGAATGAGGGTGGTGGCTTTTTATGACAGCAGTCTCCCGGTGCCTTTGATTTTCCCGCCTCAGTATCAGGCACAGATGATTGCCGTGGTTGGAAGGAATGAACAGGTAATGCTGAACTATTTTGACCGGAATCTGACGGCAAGTGATAACAGTCTTCAACTGAATATTTCAGAAGATACCATGATTCGCACGATAAATGGACAGAATTTTTCCTGTAATCCGGCAAATCGTGTACTTCTGGTATACTATAGTAATACAACCAGAAGTATTCCACCCCAGACTTCACCAAACCGGATTATTGTCTTATGTTGAAGCGGAAATGAACAGGTATTAATAGGTTAGCTTGGATATGCTCCTCCTAAGGTAGAGATGGTAAATAACCAAAATCTGCTTTAGGAGGATTTTTTTGTGGGAAAATACAGTAAAGATTTTGTTCAGATTTTGAACTTGTATATTGGAAGAAAAAAGATTATAATCACAATAGAGGAGTTATGCCCTCTTATTTTTACAAAAATGAAAATGGATTATGCTGAAGCATATTCCAGATGAGGAGGTAAGATGTTAGCACAAATTTTTGCGGTTCTTATCTTTTTAGTAATGTTTATTCTAATTATTACAGAAAAGATAGAGCGACATGTAGTTACGCTATGTTGTGGCCTGTTGACATTGTTGATTGTCTTTGGGGTTTGTATGCACGATGTAGACGCAATTATGGAGACATTGAATTTGAGAACTTTTCTAACGATGGATTTCTGGTATCAGGCAGGGGAAAGTTCGGAATCTACGGTTGGTATTAACTGGGCAACCATTATCTTTATTGCGGGAATGATGATTATGGTAGAAGGAATGGCGTTGGCGGGATTCTTCCGTTGGCTTTGTATGAAGATTGCCAATATGGTACATTACAAAACCATTCCGATTTTTATAACATTTATGATTATGTCAGCGGTGCTGGCAATGTTCATTGATAGTATTACTGTAATCCTGTTTTTGGCAGCAGTAACGGTGGAACTGGCACAACTGTTAAAATTTGATCCGGTTCCAATGATACTTGCGGAAGTCTTCTGTGCCAATCTGGGAGGTTCTGCGACTATGTGCGGAGACCCGCCAAATATCATTATCGGAACGTCTCTAGGTTATTCCTTCGGGGACTTTATCACGAATACCGGAGTTATTGCAGGAATTTCACTAGTGGTTATTGTTTTTTATTTTTACTTTGTATTTCGTAAAGAATTAAGTGTTACGCAGGGAGAAGCAATTCCGGCTTCTGCCTATCCGGATCCGAAAGATGCGATTAAGGATAAGAAGGCTTTTATTATCAGTACTCTGATATTCCTTTTAGCAGTAGGATTGCTTGTGACCCATGCACAGACGGGACTTACGGTGGCATTCATTGGATTATTTATTGCAGTTCTTACGCTGATAACGGCACCGAAAAATATTGTAAAGATTCTAAAAAGTGTTGACTATAAAACAATTCTGTTTTTTATCGGCTTGTTTATGGTGGTAGGTGGTCTCGAAGAGACCGGAATCCTAGAGGTTATTGCAGGATTTATCGGTAAAATCAGTGGCGGAAATGCAATGTTAATGGTTGCAATTATTATATGGGTATCGGCAATTGCCAGTGCAGTGGTGGATAATATTCCTTTTGCTGCAACGATGATACCGGTAATTAAGAGTCTTGCAATCAGCCAGAATACCAGCCTTGCTGTGTTAGCTTGGGCATTGTCTATGGGAACCGATATCGGCGGAAGTGCTACTCCGATTGGAGCATCTGCAAATGTTGTTGGTATCTCCGTTGCGGCAAGAGAAGGCTATGTCATTGGCTGGGGCAGATATTGTAAGAAGGTAATACCTGCAACAATTATCGTATTACTGATATCTACTGTTTGTATTTTTGTGAGATACTTTTAAGGAGGGGTGTTATGTCAGAACAATTAATTATTTCCGTAAGCCGTGAATATGGAAGCGGTGGACATGCCATTGCAGAGCAGTTGGCGAAAAGATTCGATTTGCCGTTTTACGACAGAAATCTGTTAGAAGAAATTGCAAAAGAAAAAGGTCTGGATGTAAAAAATATAAAAAAATACGATGAGACCTCAAAAAAACCACTGTTATCAAGAACGGTGCGGGGATATAGCAGTTCGCCGGAAGAAAATATTGCAAAGATGCAGTTTGACCATCTGAAAGATATGGCGAAGGAAGGAAAATCCTTTGTGATAGTAGGACGTTGTTCAGAGACTATTTTAAAGGAAAACCCGGCACTGGTATCTGTCTTCATACTGGGAGATATGGATAAGAGGATAGAACGAATCATGGAAGTCAGAGGTATGTCCGAAGTCGAAGCAGAGGATGCGGTAAGACGCCATGATAAATCCAGAAAGGCATATCATAACCATTACAGTGAGCGTAAGTGGGGAGATTCGAGAAACTATGACATTACCATTAACAGTAGCAAGTTAGGGATTGAACGTACCGCAGAGATGTTAGCGG
>JBJELL010000332.1:0-6691 GCA_051879115.1 Lachnospiraceae bacterium | reverse complement strand
TAGGAACCGGTATGAAACGTTACCGTGACATCAAGTTAGACTCTGATTTAAATGAGTTTGCAGACATTAGTTTTGATGATGAATTTGCAGATTTTGCAGAAGAAGAGATGAACGAGATAGCGGATGTACCGGAAGATGCAGTTGTGGCGATTGACGTCATTGGAGATGCAGAATAAAACCCAAAATATTCAAAGGAGATATCTTTCCGGGTATCTCCTTTTTCGTGTGAAAATTTCATGAAATTTCCTAAAATAATAAATGTTTAACTAAAACCTGCCGAAATAATATACACGGTATAAGATATAGGATTCTTACTACATAAATCCGCTTGAAAAAAGGAAGGAAATAGAATATAATTATCTTGACTAATTATATACAAAAATAAGACGGCTTATATAAACAAGGACACTAAGGAAGGGTGAGGTTATGTACAAGGAAGTGTTAAAAAGAGCAGCGGCTTTATTCTTGTGTGCATGCATGATAGGAACATCTGTGGATGTGAGCGGACTTACCGTATATGCGGCGGAAGAACAGGCGACTGAGAATCAGACGGAAGAAAAGGAGACAACCCGGACATCGGATACGATACAGGAAGAACAGGAGACTGTCACGCAGGAAGAGAGCGGACAGTCTGATTATAGTGCATTAGAAGCAGCACTTCCACTAAGTGCAGATGATGTACCTTCTTTAGGCAGTACAATAGATATCAGTGGAGAGGAAACTGTTATAAGAATAGCAACTACGAACCTGACTTATGACGGAACTGAAAAAAAACCCAGCTTCCAGGTTTATTATAATGGAGAAGGTTTAGCTTCAACCTATTATGATGTCGATTATCAAGATAATATAAATGCGGGAACAGCCACAATCAAAATTACCGGAAAAAGCGGTTATACCGGACAGAAGACGGCAACCTTTGAGATTGCAAGAATGAACATTACCTCAAATCAGGTAAAGATATCACCGACACCATCCTCAAACCCACCTTATACAGGTTATTCCATAAATCAGCAGCCAACAATCACACATGGTTCTAATACCCTGTCAGAAAGAAATGACTATACCATAACCTATAATGTGGAAGACAGGATTGCGGTAGGAACAAAGGTAGAGATGACCATTGAAGGAATTGGTAACTATACGGGAACCAAACTGTTCTCCTATGAAATTACCAGAATGAATGTTGCCAATATCCCGGAGGCTGAATATATTTACACCGACAGCTATGAGTATACCGGTTCACCGATTGAACTAGACGATTTACGTATTACAAATGGAGGAGAACCGTTAGTAGAAGGTACGGATTATAGTGTAGGTTATACGAATAATATAAAGGCAGGAACTGCTACCGCTACTATTGTGGGTAAAGGCAATTACAGTGGAACAAAACAGATTACCTATACCATTGCACAGTATAACTTAGCATCCAGTACAATTACATTTACAAGTGGCGATACCTTTACATATGATGGAAATCAGAAGAAGCCTCCGATTAAGGTAGAACTGAATGCAAAAACGCTGACGGAAGGCATTGATTATGAGGTCAGCTATCCGAATCCGGTCAATCGTGGAGAACCGGAAGTAGTAGTAACCGGAAAAGGCAACTACACGGGAACAGCGTCAAAGTCATACACAATTAATCCGGCAAGTATTGACAGTACGGGAATTACAGTAGAAACCATTGGAACACAGTACTATACCGGAAGCGGAGTAACACCGAAGCCGAAGGTATGGAAGAACGGAATCGAATTAGTAGAAGGTACAGATTATACATTAACTTACAGTGATAATATTGATGTTACAGAGACAGCGAAGGTTCATATCAATGGACAGAATAATTATGAAGGTACGAAAACCGTTACGTTTAAGATTGCAAAAGTAAAAATGAGTATGGTTACCATTGAAGAGATTGCAGACTGGAGGGATTTGGCGAGAGACCCGAAACCGACAGTTAAAGCGACTTACAATGGAGAAACACTTGTACAGGGAAGAGACTATACGATAGCCTATCTGGATGAAAATGATAACATTTTGCAGGCAGGTGTAACAGAGACCGGAATCAATGGAAGGGCAGTTCTTACGGCAGCAGCCGGAAGTGTCTATGAAGGAAGTACGGAAAAAACTTTCTGGATTTGTGACAACATTCAAAAAGCAACAGTTACAGCCAGTCCGGCGGAATATGTATATACTGGAAAAGAGATTAGTCCAACTCCGACAGTCAGAATGAATGGCATAAAATTAGAAGAGGGTGTGGATTATGAAGTAATTCCTGACGCAGATCCGATAAATGTAGGAAACAATAAGTCCATGACAATTACCGGTATCGGTAATTATGCAGGAACCACGGAATGCTCCTATAAAATAACACAAAGACCATTAACGGCAGGACTTACCTGGGAAGCAACCAGTCCGATATATACAGGAAGTGAACTCTTCCCTACGGTAACTTTAAAATATGAGGATATCACGTTATACCGGGACGTTGATTATACGATAGAAAAAGATGCTGGTACTGCGGATGAAAAATATGTAAATGCCGGAGCAGATATTCCACTTGTATTAAAAGCGAAAAGTGGTGGTAACTATACCGGTGAACTTCCGATTACCTATACCATTCAGCCAAGACAGCTCGCAGATGCTTCAGGAAATAAAGTAAGCAATGTTACAGTGGAAGGATTGGATGGGCTGGTAGAGACTTATACAGGAAATGATATTACGGTTGATGGTAAGATTGTAGTAAAGTGGAATGGCACGGCACTGACAAAGGATACCGACTATACAATTTCATATGAGAATAACAGAGCAGCAGGTAATGCAGTTGTTAAAATTACTGGAAAAGGAAATTACGGAGGTACAATCAAAGAAAGCTTTGCCATTAAGTATGATTTGGCTACGGGCTATGCAAAAGGAATTACTGTGGATGCAGAGGGAATTGCAGAGAATGAATTTGAATACGACGGCGGAGTCGGATACGGAGTAAAACCACAGGTAAAGGTCACTTTTGACGATGAGATAAATGGCATCCATGAGGTGCTTACAACCAGTGATTATACCATTGCGTATAGCAATAATGAACTTTTGTCTACGGACATCAATCCGGCACAGATTACCGTGACCGGAAAGGGAAATTATATTGGTAAATTGATCATTGACTTTAAGGTAGTACGGAAAGATATCGCCAATGAGACGGATATCATTCAGGATAGAATTGTGAATATTCCAATATACGATGGTACAGAGCATAGAGCAAATCCGACACTCCGTCATCATGGAACAAAATTAGAAGTGGGAACATCCTGCAATATTGTAAGCTATGAAGATACCGGAGATGCAGATGATGATACCGTTGTAGATAAGACAAACAGTCCATGTAAGAATGCGGGTATAGTTACCGTTACCATGGAAGGTAAGGGGAATTACTGTGGAACCAGAGAAGTAACCTATGAAATCAAAGCAAAGGATTTCACTGATACGGGAGAAATTAAGGTAACAAAACAGGCCGATATTCCGTATGACGGTGCTCCGCACAAGCTAACAGAAGCAGAGATTACGGCAAAATACACTCCATCGGGAAAATCTACGATTACCATGACTGAAAAAGATTATACGGTAACGTCATGGGTAGATACCGGAGATGCAGATGATGAGACCGTGGCGGACAGAACTGACAGTCCATGTATCAATGCGGGAACCGTAACTATTACATTGACGGCAAATGATAAAAACTACACGGGTGTAAGAACCATAGAATATAAGATTACCCGTAAACCTTTGACAAAGGCAGATGGAAGTCTGGAAGATGATATTCAATTAAATGTTGCAAACGGAACGGAGGTAACTTATAACCGTGAAGTACAGGATCCTCAGATTGAGCTATCATCGACGGTTCCTACAATAGGAACTTTAGAGGCTGACACAGATTACACAGTCCTTTATGAAAAAGAGACATCTGACGGAAGCGGCACATATCAGAAGGTAGATGAATGTAAAGACGCAGGAAAGTACAGAGTAACAATTACCGGTATCCGAAATTTTGAAGGCAGCTATATCATGGAATACACCATTCTACCAAGAGATTTAAACGAAACTGGTGATAAGGGCGAAGATTACCGTTTTTCCATTACAGAACTTGCAGACCAGACTTATACCGGAGATGAAATTATACCGGAAGAACTCGAAGTTTTTGAATATACTATCAATCCTTCTGATTTAACAGACTTTACTCAGAATAAAGTAGTATTAGAAGAAGGTGATTATGAAGTCGTTGGAACTAATAACCTGAATGTAACAGGAGATGGAGCAAAAGCAAAACTTACCATTACAGGAACAGGAAACTATGTTGGAACACTGACTACAGAGTTTGTTATTCTGCCGAAGAACATCAATGACATGACAGATGAAACATATGATGTAGCTTTGACAGAAATCTTAGAAGAAGAGTACATAACAACAGCGATTACACCGGAACTTCCTCTCGTATATAACGGACATCCGCTTACTACAACGGATTATACTGTTAACTATGAAGTGAATATTACGGATGAACATGGTGTATCCACGCCAACCATTACAAATATTAACGTAGGCCCTGCTTACGGAACGATTACAGGTCAGGGGAATTATACCGGAACACGTGTATTTACAGCAGAGGATCCGATCTTTAGAATTATTCCAAGGTCTGTGAAGAATGCATATAATGCAGGAGAACTTACCTATGTGGTAGCGGAAGAAACCGGACCGGTAATATATGACGGTCTTGAACACAAACCGGAAGTGACATTAAAAGACACTTTAGGCGGACCAGAGAAGAGCTTAGAAGTAGAGACAGATTATGTTGTCATCTATGATGATGGTGTCGCAGCAGGTGAACACCATATTATCATAGAAGGAAGAGGCAATTATGGTGACAGTATAGAGCTTACCTATACAATTTATCCAAAGAGTCTGTTGACAGGTTCAGATGAAAATGCCCGATTTATAGAAGGAAGCAGTATCAGTAATATTGTAGATTTAATTTACACAGGAAGTCTGTTAACACAGGAACCAGTTATTACAGATACCATCAGCAGTCTGATAGGAGAGGAAATTGTTCCAAAAGAAGTTACCTTAGAGGAAGGAAAAGACTACACACTTTCCTACAGTAACAACCTGAATGCAAGTACAGACGAGAACAAAGCAGTCGTAACGGTGACCTTCTGTGGTAACTACACAGGTTACTATGATGTGGCAGCAGATACATTGTACAATGACTATAAGACCACATTTACCATTTACCCAAGAGATATTGCGGAAGAAGTCATTGTAGTAGAAGACATTCCAGACCAGAGTTATAACAAGAATCCGATTGTCTGTGAACCGAGAATTACTTATGGACAGGACGAGGCAGGAAATGACAGAGTCCTTGTGAAAAATACGGACTACACCTTAGAGTATAGTCCGGACTGTACAAATCAGGGAACCGTAACCATTACCGTTAAAGGTCAGAAGAACTTTACTGGTCAGAGAACGACCACTTACAGGATTGTTCCAAAATCTTTAGATACTGACAAATCACCGGATATTGTAGTGGCTTCTATTCCGGCACAGATATACACCGGAAAGAACATTGTACCGGATGTAACTGTAACATATGGCAATACCGTATTAGAAAAAGGGGTAGACTATGAGACCGTTGCCGGTACGAATACAGTGACTCCGGGAACAGCAACCGTAGTAATTGAAGGAATTGGAAACTACAGTGAACAGAGAATTGTGTCCTTTAAGATTATGGGAAATCTGGGAACGGATGGTACAATAGAGTCCATTCCGGTACAGGCATATACTGGAAATCAGGTAACACCGAGTCCAAAAGTAACTTTCAAAGGAACGGAATTAACGGAAGGCGTTGATTATGATGTTATTTATGACAATAATACAGAGGTAGGTACGGCAACCTTTTCCGTTGTAGGAAAGGATGGATATTACACAGGTACAAAGTCCATCGTATTCAAGATTGCATATGATATTTCTAAGGATACCTTAGAGAGACAGACGGTTATTGCTGATGTGGCAAATGCATATACTTATACATCGGGAACCATTAAACCGATTCCGACAGTAACTTATGGTGGAACGGAGCTAAAGCAGGGAACGGATTACACCTTAAGTTATACGAAAAACATCAATACGGGAATGGCAGAGATAACTATTACCGGACAGAACCGTTATATGGGAAGTGTTACGAAGAAATTCAATATTGTGAAGAAGAACCTCACAAACTGCACGTTCTCAACTATTCAGGATTTTGTCTATGATGGAAATGCGAAGACCCCATCGGTGGTTGTAAAAAATGGAACAACCACTTTAATAAGCGGCGTAGATTATACCGTAAAATATCAGACAAACAAAGAAGCAGGCGTAGGGAAGATGATTCTTACAGGCAGTAATAATTATTCGGGAACAGTAATCCGCTATTTTAACATCAAGGTAGCGGCTCCGAAGAGCCTGAAGATGACCTCAAATGCTGCAACTTCCATCAAACTTTCCTGGAATGCTGGCGGAAAAGTAACCGGATATGAGATTTATCGTCTCGAAAGTGATGGGAAGTACAAAAGGATTGCAACAACATCCAAGACTACCTATACAAATACAAAGCTCAAAAATGCTAAGACCTACAAATATAAGGTCAGAGCATATTATAAGAGCAGTACCG
>JBJELL010000331.1:0-6716 GCA_051879115.1 Lachnospiraceae bacterium | reverse complement strand
TTTGTAAATTTAAAACTTCGTGATGAATATCCGACTTTAGATGATTTCTGTTCTGACTGTAATATTCAAAAAGACGAGCTTACGAATAAGCTCGCTATGATTGATTATCACTATGTGGACTCTTTGAATCAGTTTAAGTAAGATTTGTACGAGATAATATTTTTTCTACATCTGCCCCTTCTATATCCAGTCCTTCTGCTCCAATACGGGTACATTTTGGAATACCTATCATTTTTGAAATTGCTTCGATATAGGTATATCCAAAATCCTGCGTACCGACATATCCCCCACAGGTTGTTATGTAGATTAATTCATCTGCCTTACATAGTCCCTTTGCCGCATTATTTTCGTAATAAAAAGTTATGCCGCAAATCATGATATGTTCTACAAAAACTTTTAACGCTGATGGAAATGATAAGTCCCAATACGGTGCACCTATCACAATCCGATCTGCTTCTTTCACTTTTTCTGCTAGTTCAAACGTGGTATCCTCCCATTTACCCTCTGCAATAAGAGCATCTCTTTTTTGCAAATCCAACGCTGTAAAAGGCTGAAGATTCATCTGTTCTAAATTCAACTCCGTGATATGATGTTTTGTGTTGTCATACTGCTGTAAATATTTCTCACACAATGTCATTGTTCTAGATGGCTGATGTGTGGAGATACAGGAATTTATAAATAAAATGTCCATTTTTTCTCCTTTCCTATCCTTTAGATACTATCATATTATATCTCAAAGCAATATTTATCACAACCCATGGAAAAACCCCGGCACTCTTTTATAAGTGCCGAGGTTTTGATAGTCTTTTTAGAAAGTTTTCATGCATTGAGCAAATTTCTGCTTTGCTTCATCTACTTTCTGCATCTGTGCTGCCGGTGTTGGATAATATCCTTTTCCGTGCATGATATCGAATACATCCTGCTGAATGGCATGTTCTTTGTCAAGACAGTCTAAAATGGCATTTCTTACACTGTCATGAACACATTCATTAGCGAATGTATTATAATGGTCTGTTGCTGTTTTTTCCGCAGTTAAAGCGTCTGCTAAAACTTCTTTTTCTGAATATGGCTGCTGCATAATAATCCTCCTATCTTAACTGTGCATACAGGGATTGAAAATGTTCCTGATGCTTGTTTGAAATTTCTGTAAATGCTGATTTTACCTCTGCATCCTGAGTGTGTTCTGCAAGCATTTTGAATTTTTTAATCAAAAGTTCTTCTTCTGATAACAACTCATTTAATGCTGATAATTCTTTTTCTGATAACTGATCCATCTTATTCTCCTTCCGATATACATTGTCTACATTTTTAATTTCTCCATCCGATAAAAAAATATACATATTTTTATCTTTGATTATTTTTATTTTTTGATAAAACGGATTGTATTAAAACACCGAAAAAAGAGACTGCCTCTGCAATCTCTTTTTCTCTATTCTTCTATGTAATTTTTATCTTACTTTGAACCTGCGAATCATTCCTTCCAAAGTCTCTGCCTGTCCATTCATCTCCTGGCTTGCTGCCGCACATTCTTCAGAAGTTGCTGAATTGGTCTGAACCACATCATTGATATGTCCCACTCCATCATTTACCTGTACAATAGCCGCCGCCTGTTCTTCTAATGCAGAAGATACTTTGTTTACTCCCTCCGTACTGTTTCTGGCTCCTTCTAAGACCTTCTCTAACTGGGCTGCTGTCTCTTCTGCGATTACCATACCTTTTTCTACCGCCTCCACAGAAGTCTGAATCAATTCTGTGGATTCTTTTGCCGCTTCCGCACTCTGCGCTGCTAATACCGCTACCTGATCCGCTACTACGGCAAATCCCTTTCCGGCTTCACCGGCTCTTGCTGCCTCTATGGATGCATTCAGTGCCAACAGGTTGGTCTGAGATGCAATATCATTAATCGTTGCAATTATCTGGCTAATCTCCTGGGATGAATTGTTGATGGCATTCATTGCCTCCACCATCTGCTTCATCTTATTATTACTCTCTATGACAGCATGTTCTGCTGACTGTACCTCTTCTCCAATCTGTTTTGCATTCTGGGCATTTAAAGCTACCTGTTCGGAAACGGTTTCTATGGTTGCTGTCAATTCCTGTGTAATGCTTGCCTGTTCCGTCGCACCTTCCGCTAAATCCATAGAACCTGCTGCAACCTGCTCTGCTCCATTGGTCACCTGATCTGCTACGCCCTGGATATTCCGAACCATATCAGACATACTCTGCTCAAACTTTTTAAAGGAAGTTAAAATACCTCTGAAATCGCCTAACCACTCTGCTTTTGGATTTACCACAAAATCTCCCTCCGAGAATTTTTCCATAGACTGTCCAATGTCATCCACATAAAGGGCAAGGGTTTCGATTGCTGAACGAAGGGCATCTGCCATCTTTCCTAATTCATCTGACGACTCATAGTCTAACTGAACGTGCAAATCTCCTTTAGACAGCTCAATGACCGCATCTTCCACCTGTTGTATCGGTTCAAGCACGGAAGCAATCACACGTTTTCCTATGGAAAGTGCTATTATCGTTGACATGATAATAAATACAATGATACAGATTACGCCAACTACTGCCGCTGCCACGGTCTTTATTATGGCAGCTTTCTCTGCATCTTCCGTCGCTGCATCCAGTTTTTGGGATATTTCTACTACTTCGGATAACGCCGGTGCGCATTCATTGATAATTCTGTCTGCAGCACCTTCATTATCACCAGATTTTATCTCATCTACAATAGCATATCCAATCTCGCCCCATTCCGTTAAGGCAGTCTCATATGCTTTAAAATCATCAGAATCCACGACACCTGTCTTCTCTAATGTTTCTAACTCGTTCTGAATATCCTCTAATTTCTCGTTAATTGTTTTCTCATAATCCGCATAGGAATCTTTATCATCATTCAAAGCCATTTCACGCACATTTCTAGCTGCGATATTGATATCAATTCTACACATCTTAACGGCAGAATCAGCTCTTTGCACCTTACTTACATAGTTGTTCATGTTGCTGTACAATACGCCTATACAAATCATGCTGATAATTCCGGAGAGACCCATCATAGCAATCACGACTTTGTAGCCGAAAGTCAAACGTTTCTTCAGAGTCATATCCTTCAATTTTTCAAACATCCCTCTTCCTCCTTACTAATATCTTACTGTAAATATTATATTATAGTATAGCACTTTTCATATGCCCTTCAATACTTTTTCTACCTTTTCTACTACCCTTCATGCCATGTAAATCGATTTCTTCCACTGTTCTTACTTCTATACAGCATCTCATCGGCAAGTCTCTCAATTTCTAAGGTTTCCTCAGATTTTGTAAGGATTCTTCCGGCTCCCCCGGCACTGATTGTCAGATATCTTCCTATCTCTGACTCCTCGTTTGGAATCTGTTCCTCTCGTATTTTTTCAAGAAGTTCTTCCATTATCGACTGCATTTCTTCTCTTCCCTTATTTAAGAAAACCATTCCAAATTCTTCGCCACCGTATCTCGCTACATATCCCTCATTATTCTTAGCACATTCTTTTAAAATTCCGGCAACTCTTTGCAGAACCCGGTCACCTTCTAAATGCCCATAGGTGTCATTTACTTTTTTAAAATAATCAATATCCACCATCACAAAGGAAAACTGCATCTGTTTCTTTATGGCTTCTTCTGCTACCTCTTCGATATAGGTTTCTAAGCCTCTTCGATTATAGATATTCGTCAGGGTATCCACGTTCAACTGACTTTCAATCTGTCTTCTGTATTTTGACAGATTAATATGGGTCATAACCCGAACCTTTACCACATTGCTGTTATATGGTTTTACAATATAATCCACTGCTCCGCACAGGAATCCTCTTTCCTCATACTCCGGTTCAATCAGTCCGGTCAGAAAGATAACCGGTATGTATTCCGTCTCATGTCTACCCTTTAAATGCTCTAATACCTCAAATCCATCCATATCCGGCATTTCAATATCTAAAAGAATCAAATCCGGTCTCTTTTCCACAGCCAGCGTAATTCCTTCTTCCCCATTAACCGCTGTAATTACCTCATAGGTATCTTTTAAAATATCCTCTAACACTCTTCTCGCTAAAGTGCTGTCATCAATAATCAGTATTTTGTCCATACGATAACTCCAATTTAATAAAATAAGCGTGAGTCAGCTAACTCACGCTTTGCGTTTTCTATGCTTTAAACTTCACTGCTGTTCCGTAAGCGATGACTTCTGCTGCTCCTTGCATAATTGCTGAAGATGCATAACGTACATTTACAACTGCATCTGCTCCCATGGCTTCTGCTTCCTCTGTCATACGTTTTGTTGCCAACGCCCTTGCATCATTCATCATATCATTATAAGCCTTCAGCTCACCACCAACCAACGTTTTAAAACTCTGTGTAATATCTCTTCCTACATTCTTTGTCTGAATGGTACTTCCTTTTGCAATTCCAAGCATTTCTAATTCTTTTCCAGTGATATAATCAGTATTTACTAAGATCATCTTCTTCTCCACTCCTTATCTCGTGTATTCTTTGAATCAATACATAGACCATAACTCCAATCAGACATAACGGAATCACGCCTGCAAGAAATTTTCCTATGTTTGATGAAATTCCTACCATGAGAACACAAAAGAAAAAAATGTAATATACAACAATCAAACAGGTAATAATAATTGGTGCAACCAATTTTTTGAACATTCTCTCATCTCCTCACTTGATATTTTTTATTATATCAAAATTCCTGTCTTATAGCAATTATTATTGCAATATTTATCTTATTTAACTTTATTTTATGCATTTTGCCACAACTACAAAACGACCTTCTTCCTGCGAATATTCACAGGTGGAGAGTGTGAGCAGTTTATCTCCGTATTCCGGTGTTATCCCCGTTTCGTACAATGCCAGTGATTTGCACTGTTTTACAAAATCTTTAAATTCAGATTCATCTTTCGCATCTATGAATTCATAGTATGCAAACCCTTCTCCTTCATATGCCGTCGTTTTAAAGACTGCAAATACTTCATATTTTCCTTCTTCTTTCAGCGTATCAAAATTGATAATTTTATGCTCCTTATAGAAGGACTCTTCCTCATAATTCATCAGTTCCCCAAACATTTTTCTGCCTTTTATGTGATGACCATATATGATAATATTATCACTCGGCGTTTCTATATCGCATGCTTCCGATATGTATGGTACACCGTAATTACTTTCTTCTTTGTCAAAATTTCGTTTGAGATAAAAATTCGGACTCTCTGGGGTATACATAACCGGATAATTGATATCCATATCTTCTATGGAAATCCAGCCTGCCATATCGGAATTTTGTTTGTGCAGTGCCTCATAATCAGGCTTTTTTTCCTCGCTATCTTCTCCTTCCTCGGTCTGTTCTACAACTTTTGTTAATTCTTTAAATTCCTCCTGATGTTGTTTTCCTTCTGAAAAATAACTCCACAACTGATAGCCGGAGATACAAAAGACTATGGCACAGATGATTATGGCTATCGTATTTATTTTTTTCTTCACTTTTGTATAGTCCTCCTTTAGAAATCTTGTCTGTTATTTAATATAACACAAAAAAGCCTGTCACATCAACTTGAAACGTCGATGCCCACAGGCTCTTTATTATTGTAAAATTCTACTGCTTTTTAGATTTCAATGATTTTTGATAGTTCTCTGTTGCAATCGCTATGAACTCTTTGTCATCTTTCTTCTCAGGTGGAATATACGGCTGTCCCGGTGTTCTTTGACGCAGATTAAACTTGCCCATAGAATCCTGTAAGACTTCTGCACTCTTATTAATCTCTTCACTCATAGCGGCGGTCTGCTGACTGGCTGCTGCGTTTGTAGAAACATTATCTGAGATATCCGTTATATTCTTTTCCATATCTTTCATATAATCCTGCTGCATAACGCCATATTCTGAGATTTTCTTTGTTACTCCGAGAATCTTTTCTATACTCTCTGTAATCTTTTGGAAGGTTCCAAATGTATCGTTGGATATTTCATTTCCACGCTCTGTTTTTAGTAGCGTATCACTGATAAGACTCTTACTTTCTGTTGCAGCCTTCGCACTCTTTTCTGCTAATTCCCGCACGCTATCTGCTACTACAGCAAAGCCCTTACCGGCCTCTCCTGCTCTGGCTGCCTCAATAGATGCATTTAACGCCAGCAGATTGGTCTGGCTTGCAATCTCTTCTAATTCTGCAATGATGTTGGATACCTTATTAGAGGAATCACTGATATCGTCCATAGCACTTACCAGTTCTTCCATCTTATTCATACTTACACTGACTTCCTGTCTGATGACATCGGAAATCTCAGAAGCCTCTCTTGCCTGTTCGGAATTGCTGTTAATCAACTCACTTGTCCGGTTAACACTATCCTGGAAATCTAAAACTGCCTGTGCCTGTACCGTACAGCTTTCCGCTAAAGACTGGTTTGCATCCGCAATCGCTTTTGCTTCATCGGTAACGGCAACTGCAATCTCTGAAATCTGTGCAAACATCATATCGTTGTTCTGCACCATACGATACAGATTCTTTCCTAAACTATCCTGACTAGAACGAATGTTGACAAAGGCTGTCATATCGCCATCTGCCACTTTTTTTACTACTCTTACATTGTCTCTGACGCTGTCTGCCATCTTAAGGAAAGCATCCATCATCCGCTTTACTTCCTCTAACTCTACATGCTGCAGTTCCTCAATATCAACATCCAGATCA
>JBJELL010000330.1:0-6759 GCA_051879115.1 Lachnospiraceae bacterium | reverse complement strand
AAATCGTTATATTGTTCTTTTCATGTAGAAATGGAAGGAGCCCGTTGAAGGGCATTGACACATAAGTCTAGTTCTCTTTTATAGAGTTTTAAAAATGTAGAAATGGAAGGAGCCCGTTGAAGGGCATTGACACCTTGCAAAGTTAAACTTAGTTATATTTAAGTAAGTTTGTAGAAATGGAAGGAGCCCGTTGAAGGGCATTGACACATATTCTATCATACATAATACTCCTTAAGGCTCTTGGTAGAAATGGAAGGAGCCCGTTGAAGGGCATTGGTACCATAATATCAGCTAGCCGTCTATTGTATATTATGAAGCAAGTAACCAAGTAAAAAGAAATTCACTGTAACGTTTAAAACATTTTTTAAGTTGTAAATCAAAGTAACACTTAAGACAGCATTTGTGCATAAAAGCATGTATGCTGTTTTTTTGTTTAATAGGAATTCCTATTAAACAAAAACGCTCCGCGAGGATGTGCACTCGCGTGAGAGGAAGATGTCAGCTAAAGCTGACCACGCTCAGCACGCAAAGTGTGCGAGCACCTCATGAGTGAGGGGTTGGGGAGCTGATGTGGGCTTGCCCACTTTGTTTCTGTGAATCAAAAGAAAATCTGTTTCTCCCAAATTTGTCACAAAAAGCTCAGATTTGAAAAACAGGAAATGCGATAATAAAGGCAGGAACTGAAATAATTGCCATATTGACAAGGAGGAGCCTATGAATCAGACTTTGTTAAAGAAAACACAGGAGTGGATGCAGTTAGAAAGAAAGACATTGGAGCAGAGACAGAAAGCAGATGAATTCTATGAAAGTAATTTGATGAAACTGATTGAAGAAGATTTTATTGTACGGAATCGAGATAAGGTGTCAGAACCAGTGGAATATCTTGTGGTTTCCGTGGGAACATCCTATGAACCGATTGTGTTGAATATACGTCTTCTATGTCCTAAGAAAATATTGTTTTTGTATACCTTCAAGACAGAAGAGGTTTTGGGAAAAGTTGTAAAGTATTGCAGCCTCGAACCAATGGAATACACCAAAAGCTGTGTTAGTGAGACGGATCCTCTTGATATCTATCGGGAGATAAAGCAAAGCTATCTTAAATGGGGACGACCGGAAAAGATGTATATTGATTTTACAGGAGGAACAAAAGCTATGTCTGCAGCAGCGGCGATGGCTGGAGCAATGGTAAATGTCCAGCTTGTGTATGTTGGTTCTAATGATTATTTGACAGATTTTAGAAAACCGAATCCCGGTTCGGAGACATTGTTTTATATTAACAATCCCTTGTCGATTTTCGGAGATTTTGAGATAGAAAAGGCAATGGAGTTGTTTGATAAATCCAATTATGTCGGAGCACAGGAAAAATTAGTAGTATTAAAAGAAAATATTCCAGAACCGGATATACGTCAGCAGTTGAATTTTGTATATTTGCTTGCAAAGGTGTATGAACATTGGGATGCACTGGATTTTGTTCCGGCTTATGAACATATTGTGAATTTGAACTATCAGTTAGGAAGAGATTGCAGAATGCATCAGGATTTCCTGTTAATGGATTTTAAAGGCAGGCTAGAGCAACAGGAAAAAATATTGGGTTCCTTAAAAGAAATACCAAAGCTCATAAAAGAGCGAAAGAATATGGATATTCTGCAGTCAAAAGAGGTTATGAGCTCATTAATGTTTACCATGTATCAGAATGCAAAAATAAGAGAAAAGCAGGAAAAATACGATATGGCAACGTTGTTATATTATCGTCTTTTAGAAATGATTGAGCAGAAGCGGCTTGCACACTATAATTTGTATGTATCCAAAATGGATTATAAAAATATGAAATGTAATATGCGACGTCAGCCGGAATTTACAGATATGACAGAAGAAGAGAGGATGTCTCTGCTAAAGAAGAAAGTGGCAGAGATAAAATCATCTTTATTTCCAAAGGCGGGAAGTACTTATCTGCCGGAGCAGGTATCTTTGCTGGAAGGATTTATCATATTGTTGGCATTGGGAGATCCTATTATGAAAGCTGGCAATGGACGGGAGATTGATAAGTTAAAGCGGATTCGTGCAATGGTATTTTTGAGAAATAATTCTATTTTTGCCCATGGTCTGGGTGCAGTTGGTTATGATGATTATCTTAAATTCAAAACCTTTGTATTGGAGTTATTTAAAGAATTCTGTACAATAGAAAAAATTCCATATAGAAAATATGCAGAGGCAATAGATTGGGTAAGTCCCGTGAAGTCCCAAAATTATGCAAATGGAATGGGGGAATAGTATGGCGGTACTATATGTCAAAGAACAGGGATCCATAGTTAAAAAGAGTGGTGAAAGAATTATTGTGGAAAAAGGAACAGAGGCTCTTTGTGATATGCCGGTGATCAGTATAGAAAATATAGCTTTAATTGGAAATGTCCAGATGACCGCGCAGGCGATGCGCTTGCTTATGGAGAGAGGAGTGGATATTAGTTACTTCTCTTATGATGGTAAATATTTAGGGCACACCGCTTCAGATACTTCAAAAAATATTTTTTTAAGGTTTGAACAGTATCGTTGTTATATGGACTTGGAAAAGAGGCTTGAGATGGCGAAGAAGATTGTACGGAATAAAATTGAGAACCAGATTTCAGTGATACAGGAACATTCCTGGAAAGAGGAAACATATGATTGGAGAAAAGATGTACGACAGATGAAAAAATATCAGGAATCACTTAAAGAAAAGAAAAGTACGAATGAGATTCTTGGTGTGGAAGGAATCTGTAGCAATATCTATTTTGGTGCATTTGGACATATGTTAAAGTGTGATTTTTCTTTTCAGGGGAGAAATCGTAGACCGCCGAGAGATCCGATAAATGTTATTATAAGCCTTGCCTATACTTTTCTGACAAAGGAGATGTGCGGAGCATTGGATTCGGAATCTTTTGAGACATATCTGGGATTTTTGCATGGAATACGATATGGGAGAAAATCACTGGCACTGGATATGATAGAAGAATTTCGTCAGCCGATAGTAGATAGACTGGTGATATTGTTGTTCAATAAACGGATGATTAACAAATATGATTTTGATTTAGGGGAAGATGAAAGAATTGTATTGAATGAGGAAGGATTTAAAAAATTTTGTTATGAGTATGAGCGTTGGATGAGTGGAAGAAATAGTGCATCGGGAGAGAAGTCGTTTCGGAATTGTATTCGGGAACAGGTTGCAGATTTGAAGAGAGCTATGAGTTATGATAGGGAATATCGACCTTATAACTGGGGGGAACGCCATGTACATCATTAGTTATGATATTAGTAATGATAAAATACGTGGAAAAATTGCAAAAGAATTATTAAATTATGGAAGGCGGGTGCAATATAGTGTTTTTGAATGTTATATATCAGAAAAACAATATAAATATCTATATGAGAAACTGGTTATTTTAATGCAGAATGTAAAAGAAGGAAATATTCGTATCTATAATCTATGTGCCAAATGTGAAAGAAAGATGGAGAGTATAGGAATTGACAATGGAAAATTGATGTTGGAAGAGGAAGACATTTTTATTATTTGAAAAGGGGGATTTTCATGAGTTTATATAGTAAAATTATTGATTTACAGAAACTGAATCAGGCATGGGATAGGGTGAGAAAAAATAAACCGGCAGCAGGTGTAGATCATATAACTTTTGAACAATTTGAATTGAATAAAAAAGAAGAGCTCCGGCAATTGCAAATTGAATTACAAAATCACACTTATAAAGCACTTCCAGTAAAACGTGTTGTACTGTATAAAGGAGAAAAGGCAAGGGAAATTGCCCTGTATGCTATGAGAGATAAGGTAATACAGCAGGGGATTGAGGTAGAGTTAGAGAAACTATATGAGGGATGTTTTTCTTCAAAATCCTATGCTTACAGACGAGGAATCTCTGCATTGAATGCAATCAGTGCTCTGGAGGAAGAAATACAAAAAAAAGAGTATGCATATGTGTTGAAATTGGATATTATGCATTTCTTTGATACTATTCAGTGGATTGAATTAGAGAAGATTTTAAGACGGACCATAAAAGAAGACGATGTAATATATATTATTAAAGAAAATACAAAATCCCTTATGTTAGAAGAAGACGGCGAATTGAGAGAGAAAAGAGAAGGAATCTATCAGGGTTCTGCTATTTCACCAATTTTATCGAATATTTATATGATGGATTTTGACAGGTGGATGGAGAATAAATCAGTGTTTTATGTGCGTTATTCTGATGATATGATTCTGTTAGGAAAAAATCGGGAAGAATTGCAGAAATTATTGACAGAGATTAGGAATCATTTAAGTGCATTAGGGCTTACACTGAATGAAGATAAGATAATCTGTACTAGTCTGAAAAAAGGGGTTAATTTTTTAGGATATTATTTTTCTGATGAGGGAAAAGCAGTGCCTCAAAAAGCAGAGCAGAATCTGGAAGAACGTCTTGAGACACTCTGGCTTTGTTCACCGGAGATGGAATTGAAGGCTAAGATAAAAAAGGCATCAGAGATAATAGGGGGATGGGAGCAGTACTTTCGAGAAGAACGGAAGGTACAGAATATCTTTGAATATGTCGTATGGATTTATTCTTCTAAGGAAATTACAGAGGAAATGATGGAGCAGCGAAAAAGTTTCTGTAACCTGTATAAAGATATTGCAGTATATCTTGCAGAAATCTGGAAGAATATGAGTAGGGAAGAATTGGAATTGCTTGAGTATGAGCAGTATTATCAGATATGGAAGGATAATACACAGAGCGTAAATATAAATTTTGGACGAAAAGAATTGTTGAAAAATTACAGGCAGTATATGATTGCAGAAAAGGATTCTTTAGCAACCGAAATGATGCAGATTTATTCTGATGCAGGGGCATACGAGAAGGCCGCTTACTGGATGGAACAGAGGGAAAGAATTCAGACTATGAAAAAGGATAAAGAGCAATACACTACTTTCTTTAGGAATGATTTATTAGAACAGAGAGGGGAATCTGATATACCGTCACCGCAAAAAATATTGTCATTGTTTGGTGGAAGGGAAGATATATATAGTGAAGATAGTATAGGAAATGGAGGGCGACGTGACACACAGTTACAGGCTTTTCCGTTAACAGAGCAGAAAGTGAAGGAACATTTATCCGGACAGTGCACAATAGGAACTTATATCCAACGTATTAATGGTACGATAAAATATATTGTGATAGATGTGGATGTATCAAAGAAGATCATGTTGCAGTATGAACGGGAAAGTGAAGAGTTTCAGGTATATATGGAGAAGGCATTGCGAAAGGCACAGGAAATATGTGATTTATATCGTACATATGGGATGAAGGGATATATTGAATATTCTGGATGCAGAGGATATCATGTGTGGGTATTTTTTACGGAATGGATTCCGGTGCGTTATGCGAATCTTTTCTGTGAAGCAATAGAGCAAAAATGCAAAGATGTAGAAGAAGGAATTACTCTGGAGTTTTTTCCGAATAAGACTAGAATCAAGCCGGGAAAATTTGGACAGGCAATAAAGCTTCCTTATGGTGTTCATGTGCGTACAGGTGAAAAATCGTATTTTCTAGATGATGATTTTCTTCCGGTAAAAGAGATAGATGCCTTTTTTGATAATATTGCAAAATATCCGTTGAGTACAATAAAAAAGATACTTGCATTAAATCTTGGGGTAAAGGAGAAACAAAAAGAAAAGTGTGTAGATATGAATTTAGAAGCGTTTGGGACGATTTCTCTTAATATTAGAGAGGTATTGGAAAAATGTAATTTAATGCGCTACTTGTGTCAAAAAGCAGTTAAGACCGGATATCTTACACATTTTGAAAGATTATCCATATTATATGTGTTTGGTCATTTGGGAGAGGAAGGGAAGCAGTTTGTACATACAGTTATGGAGTGTACATTGAATTATCAGTATCAGACTACAGAACGTTTTATACAGAAAATCCCGGCAAAGCCAATCAGCTGCATCAAACTCCGGGAACAGTACAAGCAGATAACAGCGGAATATGGATGTAGTTGTGTGTTTAAGAGAAATAAAAATTGTTATCCTTCTCCAGTTCTTCATGTAATATCCTTGTCAACAAATTTGCAGACAGATATTACGATACCGACTAGCAGAACACTTACAAAAGAAAAAGAGAAAAAGATATTTGATGAAATCAATATTTACAAAAAGACACAGGAACTTGCAGTAAAAATACTGGGAATGAAAAAGCAAAAGCGTGGACTGGATTCTGCAATCAGCAGAATTGAACGGGAATTGGAAGGAATCTATGACAGTGCGGGGATAGATTGTCTGGAGATAGAGATGGGGATGCTGGTACGCCGAAAGATAGAGTATGGATATGAGTGGCTAATAGAGATATAGATCCACTGTATGTGCAAAGAAATCTGGCAGATACGTATCCGGAAGTTCCTTAAATTATGGATACGTTTCTGCCGGGTTATAAAAACGATGATTGTTGAAGAGTACAGTAAATAATAGATGAAGAAAATTTGATTGCAAATCTGTCTGGCAAAGTCTATAATAAAAAGCAAATAATAATGAAAGACAAAAGAATTGCAAGAAAACACTAATTTACAGAATATTCTGTGAATTACCTCCCGAAATAGAAGCTGGAAGCCTTGATTTTAGCGGGCTCTGAAAGGGTACCGTAGAAATGAGAGTAGCCCGTATGAGGGCATTGACACACATAAGAAAATAAAGGATTAAATCTTTCTCTTTATTGTAGAAATGAGAGTAGCCCGTATGAGGGC
>JBJELL010000329.1:0-1694 GCA_051879115.1 Lachnospiraceae bacterium | reverse complement strand
TTAAACTTAATTTTCAGATTCTTAATTCCGGTCTTTTCCCGTTCTTTGCTTTCTAGTTCTGCTAGCCAGGACTTGCCTTTGGTCTTTGCCTCTCTGAGCCTGTCCACCTCCTCATGATAACCGTCCTTTAAGATACCACCCTCTCTTACCACAATCGGAGGTTCTTCTTCGATAGAGCGTTCAATCAGCTCGTACAGGTCTTCTAATGCATCCATGTTCTCACAAAGCTGCACCATTTCTTTGGAATGAAAGTCGGATAGGATTGCCTTGATATGTGGAATCATACCAATGGAACTCTTAAAAGCAATCAGGTCTCTTGGATTTGCCGTCTGATATGTAATTCTCGTCAACAGACGTTCTAAATCATAGACCGGATTTAAGTATTCTCGCAGTTCTTCTCTGTCGATGACACGTCCGTTCAATTCCTCAATGGCATCTAAACGGCTGTTCATTTCCTCCTTGTCAATCAGAGGTTGTTCTACAAAGGAACGCAACATTCTTGCCCCCATTGCCGTTTTCGTCTTGTCCAATACCCAGAGAAGGGAACCGCGTTTGGATTTTTCCCGGAGAGTCTCTACTAACTCCAGATTTCGTCTCGTAGAACTGTCTAAAATCATATATTTTCCCGTTGCATAGGGATGAATCGCCCTCATATGCTCTAAGGAATTCTTCTGTGTTTCCAATAAGTATTTTAAAAGAGCACCGGAAGCTAGCGTTCCACATTCTAAATCGGAAAGTCCAAGCCCTTCTAAGGAATTCACATGAAAATGCTCTTTTAAGGTAGTATCGCAGAGGGTATCGTCAAAATACCAGTTTTCCAAAGAATAGAGTACAATTCCCATACGGTTTCTTAAATCATCAATGTCTAGTCCGCTCATAAAAAGAGCTTCATTGCAGACAACTTCCGTAGGAGAAAACTTATAAATTTCATCTAAGAGTTTCCGCTCGCTGTCTACCTCGGTTACAAAGAAATCCCCGGTGGTAACATCTGCCGTGGCAATGCCGAATTGGTCCGCAAGAGAAACGATACACATAATATAGTTGTTTTTTCCCTCATCTAACGCCTGTTCATCAATATTTGTACCCGGTGTTACGATACGGATAACTTCTCTTTTTACAATCCCCTTTGCCTGTTTTGGGTCCTCTACCTGCTCGCAGATTGCCACTTTATAACCCTTTGCTACAAGGCGGTTCATATAACTCTCATAGGCATGATAAGGGATACCGCACATCGGAGCTCGTTCCTCCTGTCCGCAGCTTTTCCCGGTTAAGGTGATTTCTAATTCCTTTGATACAATTTTCGCGTCCTCAAAAAACATCTCGTAAAAATCTCCGAGACGATAAAATAAAATACAATCCTTATATTCTTCCTTTGTCTGCAGATAATGCTGCATCATGGGTGAATATTCTGCCACGTTTTTCTACCTTCCATTCTGTAAATTTTGTACTACTGCCTCTGCGGTCTTGATTCCATCCATAGCAGCCGACATAATACCGCCGGCATATCCGGCTCCTTCGCCGCAGGGATACAGTCCCTGTATCTTGCTTTCAAACTGCTCATCTCTCCAGATACGCACCGGAGATGAGGTTCTGCTCTCAATTCCCGATAAAATTGCATCATATCGGTTATAATTTTCTATATATTTTGGAAAAACCTCCATTCCCTGTAAAAAGGTCTTTGTCAGTTCTTCCGG
>JBJELL010000328.1:0-6770 GCA_051879115.1 Lachnospiraceae bacterium | reverse complement strand
ATTAGCCAACAGACTGTACTCTTTAAGTGTGGACTTGTACCGGGATTATAAATATCTTTGCAGCAAATATGAACTTCCTGAAAAGCAGTTAGGAAGAATGGGAAATTTAGTACCGGTAGATAGGAATCAGCTCTTAGAGAGTTGGAAGATAGATTATTATCAGGCTTTGGCAAAAAAAGAGATAACAAAGGTAGAACAGTTCTATGAAGCTGCAAAAGAGATGAATATCGGAGAAATCTTTTTTGCAAGTGAGATAGTGCAAGAAGCCATTAAAAGAATGGAGACTATTTGGGATTATCTGCACTATTGGAAGGATATTTTATTAGACGAGGGAAAGAACGATTTGTTTCAACTCTATTTCGATATGGAGGCGAGAGCATCAAGAGTCAGCACAGAGGTATCGGATATTCATACCCATATGGATAAGCTGATGCTGTTCATTCATGAATCGAATCTGTATGAAGAAGAAATGGTAAGAGAGCGTTTTGCAGAGTATGAGGGATATGATTTTACCACGATTACAGAGGAAGATTTAGAAGCAGAGGGCTTGTTTGAGGAAGGAACGGAAGAATCACTGCAGGCTGATTTTGAGGATATGCAGGAGGAAGGGGAAGACTGTCTGGTACATATTTTATCCTATGCTTCCTGCAGTGAGGAACGTATTGAGGAGATTCGACAGCTTATCACAGCTTATAGGGATTTGCCGGACTTGTATTCCACAGAGGACAATGTACGAAAGCTACGTAAATCGTTGACTACGGTGTATTATGAGGTCTATAAGGCAGCAATGAAGCGTGCACTTACAGAGCCAAATCTTTCAGCCATTATGAAAATGTTTTTTAATTTTGGTTTTATGGATGTATCCCTTGCAGGAGAGGAAAATGCAAATGAACTCTATGAACTAACGGAAAAGTTATTTGCCTGTAATTCAGACCATGTCTACACCATGTTTGAATGGCTTAAAAGTATTTATGAAGGAAAGAATGAGCCGTCGAGAAATGAGTTCGACTTAGATTATAATGGGTATCTTGCAGATATGCGAAGAAATGGACGGATTACCCAGAAGGAGCAGGAGGCGTGGAAGGATGACCAGTGGAAGAAGGTTGAATTTGAGATAGAGAATATGTTTACTTCTTCTAACAGAGCGGTCTATGGTAAGATATCTACCTTTATTCCAATGCTGTGTGAGCATGACATTGTCAATTCCGTAGAATCGATGCTCGTTACGGCACGACGGATTGATGAAACCTTAGACAGTATCAGAAGGATAGATTATGCAATCTTCTATCGGGATGTTACTTTCTCAGACCCACAGCATGATATTACAAGGGAATTTTTGAAAAAAGAAGTCTTTCCGAATATTATTCTTATGCCGAATGCGGGATGTAATGCGATGATGTGGCAGGAGACGGCAGGAGGAAGAAGGGACAGTGCTGCGAGATTCTTATTTCCAATCCTTACAGTAGCGAATATTGAGGATTTGATGATAGAGACTGCCGGAAGATTCCGTTGGGAGATATGCCGCAAGGAAATGGGAGCAAGATGGAACGATATCCGGGAACTTTCCCTGACATCGGAATATTACGACTATGTACAGTATTACAGAAAGAATAGTGAATTGTCACCGGAAGCAAAGGAAAAGATGAAGAATGCCCTGTGGAAGGCAAAGAACAACTACCGGGAGGTATTCGTCAAAGATTATCAGATTTGGATGAAATATGAGGCAAGGGGAAGCCTTCGTATGAATAAGGTGGCGAGGGGAATTTTCTTCCGTTACTGTCCATTTTCAAAGGATATTCGGCAGATGATGAAGGAAAATCCAATGTATCAGGATTTGCTTCAAAAGTATGATATCTTACAGGCAAGGAAGAAACGCCATGTGGATTTATTTGAGGACAAGTATAAAAAGGCCGGTGGTGAGATGACACAGGAGCTGATAGAAAATCATGAATTTTATGATTTATAAAAAATAAAAATGAGAAAAGACCGATGGTGCGTCATCGGTCTTTTCTATGAGGGGAGTATAAATAATTAATAAGGGGTATAACTATAAAAGCGCATACGCCTTTACCATAAGATTGTAATATAAATTTTTTTTAATTACAATGTACATATATGAATAAATGTACGAATTTTAAAGATACTATTTGTGCAATGAAAAGGAGGTAATAGTCATGGCAAAGAATTCTGAAAATTCAGCAAACAAAACTACAAATGCAACAAACACTCAGAGCACAAATGGTACAAATTCTGCAACCAGCAAAAACAAAGCACAGAACAAAGCCGGAAATAAGGCACAGAATAAGTCTACCAACTCTGCAAATGATGCAAACAACTGTTACTAGTCTATCTGCACAAAATAGCAGAATCAGAATAGTATAAAAGTAAGAACAGATTACAAAGGAATCTTTGTAATCTGTTTTTTTAAGAGAGGGGGAAGACACAAGTGGAATATGGAGACATTAGAACCATTGGCGTAAAGGATATTCCGAGTTATAGGAGACGTGCAGATGTAGAGTTCATAGATGTCCGGGAAAAAGAAGATTATGATTTGTACCACATTGAGGGAGCGAGAAATCTTCCTTATGATGATATGGAAATATGGGAAAAGCGTTTGAACAAAGAAAAGATGTATGTACTGTACTGTGAACGGGGAAGCATGAGTATGATGGCAGCAAAACACTTACAGCGGATGGGATATTCGGTTTGTACTTTGGTTGGTGGAATCCGGGCAATTCAGGAGAAAAATCTGGATTAAAAATGAGAATGAAAAAAGATTGACAGCAGAAAAACGAACAGATAGTATAATAGTAGATTATTAGAGTATTTTTTAGAAAGAGAACAGATATGGAGAATTACCAATTAACAGCTCCCTGTCATTTTGGACTGGAAGCGGTGTGTAAAAGAGAAATCTATGATTTAGGATATGAGATTACAAAAGTAGAGGACGGCAGAGTGACCTTTGCTGCAGACGCAGAGGGAATCTGCCGTGCAAATATTTTTCTGCGTACGGCAGAACGAGTCCTGTTAGAAGTGGGAAGATTTAAGGCAGTGACCTTCGATGAATTATTTGAAGGGATTAAGGCACTCCCGTGGGAAAAATATATTCCGAAGGATGGACGATTCTGGGTAAAAAAGGCGACTTCCATAAAGAGTAAGCTGTTTTCCACATCGGATATTCAGTCCATTGTAAAAAAAGCGATGGTAGAACGCATGAAGCAGGAATATGATGTAGAGTGGTTTGCAGAAGACGGAGCGGCTTATCCGGTGAGAATTTTTCTTATGAAGGATGAGGTAACGGTAACCCTTGATACAACGGGAGAGTCTTTACATAAGAGAGGATATCGTACGATGACAAGCAAGGCACCGATTACGGAGACCTTAGCGGCAGCTTTAATTATGTTAACCCCATGGTACAAGGACAGAATTCTGGTAGACCCATTCTGCGGAAGTGGAACCTTTCCGATAGAGGCAGCGATGATGGCAGCAAATATGGCGCCGGGACTGAACCGTGAATTTGTCTCCGAGAGTTGGACAAACCTGATTCCAAGAAAGCTTTGGTATGATGTGATAGAAGAAGCAAATGAGATGATAGATACGGACATCAAAGTGGATATTCAGGGATATGATATAGATGGAGAGGTCGTAAAGGCGGCAAGAGAGAATGCAAAAAGAGCAGGAGTAGACCATCTGATTCATTTTCAGCAAAGAGAAGTGGCTAAAATGCATCACCCGAAAAAATACGGTTTTATTATATCCAATCCGCCGTACGGAGAGCGGTTAGAGGAAAAGAAAAACCTGCCAAAGCTCTATGAGCAGATTGGAGATATGTACCGCGGACTGGATTCCTGGTCGATGTATTTAATTACCAGCTATGAACAGGCGCAGCAGTATATTGGAAGAAAGGCGGATAAAAACCGTAAGATTTATAACGGTATGTTAAAGACCTATTTTTATCAGTTTTTAGGACCAAAACCGCCGAAGAGGAGAAACAGCGAGGACATACATTGAAATATTCAAAGAGATATATCTGCCTGACAGTGATTTTACTGTTGGTAATGATTGTAAAATTCAATAGAGTAGGAGCCGGAAATGAGCAGGTGGAGACATTCCGCGGAGCTGAGATTGAGCGGGAAGTCTGGAATCCGCTGATAGCAGAGAGCGTCAATGAGAACACCCTTTCTCTGGTCGTGGACAACCGGGTATACAATAATGAAGATACGGATATTTATATGAACGATGAGTTAGAGATTATGGTGCCGGTATCTATAATACGGGACAGCTTTGACTGTAGTTCGGGACTTTATGAGAAAGAACATCTCGTGGTGGAAAAACATGACGAGAAAGCAGAGTTTTCCGTAGAGGAGAAAGACCTCCTGAAACATAACGAGGAGTACTATGTATCGGCGGCCAAACTCTCGAAATCATTGGCATATGATTATCAGTGGGATGTGGAGAAAAACATGGCGACAGCAACGGATATCTCCGGGGCAGCCTCTATCTATCCGGTAAAATATGATTTGCGGGAAAAGGGACGTACCACAGCGGTAAAAAATCAGGGCAGTCTTGGCACCTGTTGGGCTTCGGCAGCAGTGGGAGCCTTAGAGACTTCTTTATTGCCGGAAGAACATCTGCAATTCTCTGTAGATCATATGACTTTGAAAAACAGTTTCAAAAAGACTCAGAATGATGGCGGGGAATATACCATGGGAATGGCGTATCTGACCGCATGGCAGGGGCCGGTCTATGAGGCGGATGACCCCTATGGAGACGGAGAATCCCCCGATGGTTTAGAGCCGGTAAAACATGTGCAGGAGATACAGGTTATTGAAGGAAAAGACTTTGAAAAGATAAAAGAGGCAGTATTTAAGTACGGAGGGGTGCAGACCTCTATTTACAGTGCAATGAACAGTTCACTAAGTCAGTCCTCTTTTTACAATAGTAGTAAGAATGCCTATTGTTATATCGGAACGGCGAAACCAAACCATGACGTTATGATTATTGGATGGGATGACAACTATCCGAAAGAGAACTTTTCTATGGAATTAGAAGGAGACGGTGCTTTTATCTGTCAGAATAGCTGGGGAGCCGGATTTGGCGACAACGGGGTATTTTATATCTCCTATCACGATACGAATATCGGTGTACATAATGTTGTGTATACCGGAATTGAAAGTACAGATAACTATGACAGCATCTATCAATCGGATTTGTGCGGCTGGGTAGGACAGATAGGATATAATAAGGATTCTGTCTATGGTGCGAATGTATTTACTGCCAAAAAGACAGAGAAACTTCAGGCGGCGGGATTCTATGCAACGGGAAAGGACACCTCTTACCGAATCTATGTGGTTAGAAATTTCAAAGATACGGCATCCTTTGAGCAAAAAGAACTCCTAGCAGAAGGAAAGCTGGATAATGCGGGGTATTATACCATCCCGTTTCAAAAACAGATACCTGTGAACGCAGGCGAGAAGTTCGCAATTATGGTATACTTAAACACACCGGATGCGGTACATCCGCTGGCAATCGAGTACGTGGCAGATGAGACTACGGTAAATGTGGACTTGTCAGATGGCGAAGGGTATATCAGTTCTGATGGAAAGAACTGGGAAAATGCAGAGGAAACTCAGAACTGTAATCTCTGTATTAAAGCATACGCAGGAAAGTAGGAAAGAAAAATGCAGGAAAAAGTACTAAAGATATCCGCATGTTTTTGTATTGCTCTTTCGATTGTGGTCTGTGCAGCCTTTTTCTATCTGCCGAATCTGCACAGCATATCCCTTGCTTTTGATGTGGAAGATTTGAAAGAAATGCTGTTAGAGGGAGGGGAAAGAGTAGGAATCAGTGCTATTGATACAACCGGAGAGATTAACTTCCCCCAGCAGCTGCGCATAGAGCTTCCGGAGGGATGTGATGCCAGTGAGGTGGAGGTTCGACAGGATTATGTAACCCAGACAGTGGATTTGATTATTCCTACGGAGAATCCCGAATTTTTATATAAGACCCCTATGGTTGGAAGCAGCAAAAATATCAGTGATGTGGTGATGGATTATGCCGGAGGAAAGGCAGTAATAGAGATTGTCCTCAACAAGGTATTTGAGACACAAAAAACTTGTTCCGGTAAATATCTTTATCTGGATTTTGTGTCACCCCATGAAATATATGATAAAATAGTAGTAATCGATGCCGGTCACGGCGGAAATGCACCGGGAGCAGCTAAGCAGGGCATCTGTGAGAAGGATATTGATCTTAGGATTGTAGAAGAACTGAAAGAATTTTTGGATGCTAACGAAAAAATTGGTGTATACTATACAAGACTTGATGACAGTAATCCTTCCTTTGATGTAAGGGCAGGGCTGGCGAATAAGGCAGAAGCTGACTTATTTATCAGTATCCACAACAACTCCATGACTGGAACGAAATATTCGCAGATTCACGGTACACAGGTTATGTATGATGAAAAAAAATCCGATGAGGAATCAAAGAATTTTGCCCGGATTTGTTTAGAGGAGGTAACAGCCTCCTGCGGCAGTGCCGATAAGGGACTAGTCAAGGGAAATGATATTTTTATCATCAGGACTTCTGAAGTGCCGGTGGCACTGATAGAGGTGGGATTTATGACCAATCCCCAGGAACTTGAGAAGTTAAATTCAAAAGATTACCAGAAGAAGGCAGCAAAGGGAATCTATGAGGCGATTCTTCGAGCCTTTGAGGAAGGATATTAAGGAGAATACATGAAAAAGAGAATTATTTTTGCAACGGGAAAT
>JBJELL010000327.1:0-6783 GCA_051879115.1 Lachnospiraceae bacterium | reverse complement strand
GATCAGATTTTTACGGATGTCTATGGAGCAAACCGGACAGGTCTTCGGACCATTTTAGTAAAACCGATTCATCCAAAGGAAGAGATACAGATTGTATTAAAGCGTTATTTAGAAAAAATTGTGTTGTTTTTCTATGGGCGTTATAAAAAGAAAGGGCAGAAGAAATGAAAATAGCAATAGGGAATGATCATGCGGCAGTAGAGATGAAGCAGGAGATTAAGGCGTATTTAGAAGAAAAGGGACATGAAGTGGTGAACTTTGGAACGGATACGAAAGAAAGCTGTAACTATCCGGAGTATGGACAGGCAGTGGGAGAAGCAGTTGTGCAGGGAAAGGCAGACTGCGGAGTGTTAATCTGTGGAACCGGAGTGGGAATTTCCATTGCAGCCAATAAAGTACAGGGTGTGCGTGCGGCAGTCTGTTCAGAGCCTACCACAGCAAGACTTGTAAAGGAACACAACAATGCAAATATCATTGCTTTTGGAGCCAGAATTGTGGGAATGGAGACAGCAAAGGCGATTGTGGATGCCTATTTAGAGGCGGAATTTTTAGGTGGGCGTCACCAGAAGAGGATTGACTTAATCCATGAAATAGAGAAAAAACAGATTTAACGCTTGAAATATGTACCATTTTATTATAGAATAGAGGGAGCGACTATCGTTGTAAACAACGAGACAAAATGAGGAGGAATACTAGATGATATCAGCAGGAGATTTCAGAAATGGTATTACGATCGAATTAGAGGGTAATATTTATCAGATTATTGAATTCCAGCATGTAAAACCAGGTAAAGGTGCAGCATTCGTTAGAACAAAATTAAAAAATATTAAAAGTGGTGGAATCGTAGAGAAGACATTCAGACCGACAGAGAAGTGTCCACAGGCAAGAATTGACAGAGCAGACATGCAGTATTTATATTCCGATGGAGATTTATTCCATTTCATGGATGTAGAGACTTATGAGCAGATTGCATTAGATTCTGATACCATTGGTGATGCACTTAAGTTTGTAAAAGAGAACGAGATGGTTAAGACATGTTCTTACAAAGGAAGTGTCTATGCGGTAGAGCCACCATTATTCGTAGAATTAGAGATTACAGATACAGAGCCGGGATTCAAAGGCGATACAGCACAGGGTGCTACAAAGCCGGCTATCGTTGAGACCGGAGCTTCTGTTAACGTACCATTATTCGTAGAACAGGGCGATGTAATCAAGATTGATACAAGAACAGGTGAATATTTATCCAGAATTTAATGGATGAGAAGATAAAGAAAACAGTATGGAATGTAAAATTCCATACTGTTTTTTTTATTTTCAAAAGTCAAAAAATGTCGTTTGACAAATCAGATTCATTCTAAGTTGCGTAGAACTATAGGTTCCATACAAGAGATTTTACCTGTAAATTTTAATAAATTCTACCATATATCGACAAAATAGTCAATAATTCGACATTTAATTTGGTGTATAATGGCAAAGACACACAGGATATTCTGTGAAATGTCGTGATGATTATGGTCAAAATTCACGTCATAGTCTATGGGAGATTCTATTATGAAAAAGGGAGGAAAATGTTATGCCTAAGCGAAGTACAAATATTTATAAAAGAAAAGATGGAAGATGGGAAGGACGTTATATCAAAGGACGAAAAGAGAATGGGAGAGCAATATACGGCTCTGTGTATGGAAAAACTTACGGTGAGGTAAAGAGTAAGCTAGAAGACATACAAAAGAGAAACGTAGAGGACAGAGTTGAAAAATCAAGGGAAAAGACCTTTGAAGAAGTGTTAGAACTCTGGATGAAAGAAAATCGGATTAAATATAAAGGAACGACAGAAGATAAGTACCGGTATTTAATTGATACACATATCATTCCTGAACTTGGGAAGATAAAAGTAGCAAGCCTGTCTGTAACTCAAGTCAACGAATTCTTAGAAAAGAAACTGACATCGGGAAGACTGGATCATCAGGGAGGTCTATCCCAGTCCTATGTACGAAGCATGATGCTGATTATCAATTCGGCATTGCAGTTTGCCGTAAATGAAAAGATGCGTCCTCCATTGAATACGAAGATATACAAGCCCAAGGCGGAACAAAAGAAAATTGAAGTTTTAAGTCGGGAAGAACAGCAAAAATTAGAACAATATCTATATTCGGATATAGATTTGACAAAATTGGGAATCCTAATTTCATTGCAGACGGGAATGCGGATAGGAGAAGTTTGTGCACTTAAATGGGAAAACATAGATTTAAGGGAACGAGTCATTCATGTTCAATCTACAGTGAAAAGGATTAAGAATAAGGAGGGAAATGAAAGTGTAACCAAGCTGGTAATAGAGGAGCCTAAGACAAAAGCCTCTATAAGAGATATCCCGATATCATCTAAATTACAATCTGTACTTTTGGAAATGGTTAAAAACAAAGTATCTCCATATGTTATTTCAGAAAAAGAATTCATTTTAAGCCCCAGAACTTACGAATCACGTTATCATCGAATATTGGAAAAATGCGGACTAAAAAGTAGAAATTATCATGTACTGCGTCACACCTTTGCAACACGGTGTGTGGAAGCCGGAGTAGATGTGAAGTCATTAAGTGAGATATTAGGACATGCCAATGTATCTATTACACTGGATACCTATGTTCATTCTTCTATGGAATTAAAACATCATCAAATCGAAAAACTGGCATTCGTTTCAGCTTAAAAAAACGGAATATGGTCAAAAAAATGGTCAACAAATCACGGAATCCCTTAAAACAAAGGGGTTCCGTGATTTTTACGTGGAACCTATAGTTCTACGCGATTTAATTAATAGTATTATGTGAGATTTTAAAATAATTATACACGAATAAGGTGGCTAAATTGTGAAATTAAAAGTAAGTCATAAAGATAATCAAATTAATGTAAAAAGTAAATTGAGCAAAGCAGAAGAAATTAATCAAAGAGAAATGGAAATTTTCCAGCAAAAGCTGGTTCGAGGATTAATGCGTCCTCAAATTGCAGGTAAGAAAAAGATGATTTATTGTGCACCGGAGGGAGTGACTCTGCGAAAGCATTTAAAAAGCGGAATCAGTAAAAATGATTTCTTTCTTGTATTCGCACAGGTTGTGGAAGTGACTAAGACCATAGAGCGGTATGGACTCAATATAAATAATCTGGTTTTAAATCTGCAATATGTATTTCTCAATGAAATGACAAAAGAGGTAAATTTTATATATCAGCCGATTCTTAGTCAGAATATTTCACAGAATATGTTTTCTTTTTTCTATGATGTGATTCATACATCGGTATTTCGCTTAGATGAGGATACGCGTTTTATCAATGAACTGATATCCCACCTTAATTGCATGCAGTTTTATGCACCGCAGGAGTTAGAGGATTACATTTCTAAAATATATCCAAAAGTATATCAGCAGATTCAGCGGCAGAGTGCAGGACAGAGCCAGAACTTAAAAAACTATGACTGGAATCCTAAGGTATATAACCGTGAAACAGTTCCACTTGAAAAAGAAGAAGGAACGATGCTACTTACTGCGGCGTATGAGGAGGAAGGTACCGCATTGCTGAATACCGATGAGGGAACGACACTGTTAGGAAGGAATGAATATGGCAGTCAGATTTATCTGGTAAAAAGCAGTAATAGGGAGCGGATTCCTATGGAGTATCCGGTATTTCGGATTGGAAAAGACAGAAACAGCGTGGATTATCTTGTGGAAAATAACAATGCAGTAAGCCGTCTTCATGCGGAGATTATTACGAAGGGAAACAGTTACTATATCAAGGATAAAGGGTCTACAAATGGAACTTTTGTGAATGGAAAAATATTAAATGCAGAGGAAGAATGGGAAATATTTAACGGCGATGAGATTCGATTTGCAAATGAGGTATTTGAGTTTCAGATAGAAGGATAAAACAGAGGGTATCGGAGGAATGTTTGTGGAATATATTGGAGAAATTTCAACGGATGTGGGGATTTACAAGAAAAAAAATCAGGATAGCAGTTGTATCAAGATTGCACAGACAAAGGATAGAGGGCAGGTTGCAATGGTATTGATGTGTGACGGAATGGGAGGACTTGAAAAGGGAGAATTAGCAAGTGCTGTGGTAATCAGTTCCTTTTCAAACTGGTTTGAAAAGGAACTGCCAAAAAAGATATCATCCTATTCTGTGCAGGAAATAGCCAAAGAATGGTTAGAGATGATACAGAATCTGAATGAAAAAATCTTAGCTTATGGAAATAGCAGCAGAATCAGTCTAGGGACAACTCTTAGTGCATTACTGATTCTTGAGGAGGAATATCTTATTGTGCATGTGGGAGATTCCCGTGTTTATAGAATATCAGACAAAGTAGAACAGTTGACAGAAGATCATACCTTTGTGGCAAGGGAGATAAAACAGGGACGAATGACGTTAGAAGAAGCGAAAAGGGACCCAAGAAGAAATGCATTGCTTCAATGTGTGGGTGCATCGAAAAGGGTGGTACCGGATGTGATAACGGGAAGGATGGAAAAGGATATGGTATTTATGCTCTGTACAGATGGATTTTATCATGTGTTAAAAGAAGAAGAGATTCAGGAGGCTTTTGGACCGGAGATATTAGAGAGTAAAGAAGTGATTAAAAAAAATGGTGACCGTCTGATAGAGCAGATCAAGAGCAGACAGGAAAAAGATAATATTACGGTAGCTGTAATTAAGAAGATAGGATAAGGCGGTAATGGGAGTGGGAACGAGAATTGGTGAAGTTGTAGACGGCAAATATGAAATTTTAAAACAGATAGGAAAGGGAGGGATGTCCGTTGTATATCTGGCAATGGACAAGCGCCTCAATAAACAGTGGGCGGTAAAAGAAATCCGAAAGACCGCGGACGGTAAGAATGATGAGGTCATTGTGAACAGTCTGATAGCAGAGGCGAATCTGATGAAAAGGTTAGACCATCCTGCTCTGCCAAGAATTGTGGATATTATTGACAGCAAAGAGACGATTTTTGTTGTTATGGATTACATAGAGGGGGAATCCTTAGATCGGATTCTGGCAGAGTATGGACCCCAGCCACAGGAGGTTGTAATCGACTGGGCAAAGCAGATTTGTGATGCACTGAATTATCTGCATTCTCAAAAACCCCCCATTATCTACCGGGATATGAAGCCGGCAAATGTCATGTTAAAACCGGAGGGAAATCTAAAGGTTATAGATTTTGGAATTGCAAGAGAGTACAAGGAAAAGAATTTATCAGATACAACCGTGCTAGGAACAAAGGGATATGCACCGCCGGAACAGCATGGGTCAAGGCAGACGGACAATCGCTCGGATATCTATGCACTGGGGATGACTATGCATCATCTGCTTACGGGAGTGGATCCGCGTTCTGCGGACTATGTGTATGTTCCCATCCGACAGTGGAACCCGCAATTATCCGGTGGTCTTGAGAGAGTCATTGACCGATGCACAGCATTAGACCCGGAAGACCGCTATCAGAATTGCAATGAGCTGATGTATGCACTAGAGCACTTTGAGGTGGAAGACGGAGCATATCAGAAAAAGCAGAAGCGGAAGTTAAAGATTTTCACAGCAGCAGCGGTAATTACGCTGGTGATGTTGATAACAGGAATTACGGCACAGGTGCTTCGTTCCCTTGAAAATGACAGGGATTACGAACAGAAAATCAATATATCCAGTTCCACTCCATATGAAACAAAGATAGAGACCTATACGGAAGCTATCGAGCTTTTTGGTACAGATACCAGAGCATATTTAAAGTTGTTAGAAGCCTATAAGGACAATGGAGAATTCGGTGACGAACAGAGCAGGCAGTTCACGGCAAAGTACAATGAGAATAAGGATTTGTTTGACAAGGAAACAGAGGAGTATTTGAATTTATCCTACGAAGCGGGAATTACCTATTTTTATCTCTATACCGGAGGAGATAATTCCTTTAGAACCAGGGTGTTAAAATCCTATCCATATTTTAAAAACATCATGGACAGCAAAAATGAAGAGTACAAATATTATGATATGGCACAAAGTTATTGTATCGTAGGTGAATTCTATACAAACTATGTTGTAAATGCAACCAGTGTAAAAGAACCAACGAAGGATGCCTATGACAATCTATTGAAATCCTTACAGGTTTGTATCGAAAGTATGGAGGACTATGATTATGATGATGCGGCATATATCAAACTTACGATGTACCGGGAAATTGCCAATCTGTTAAACGATCATAGAAAAGGATTTGCGGCGACACAGGTAGATAAGAATTCTGTTGTAGAGATTTTAGATACCATTAAGAAGAAAACCGAAGAATTGTCGGTAACCCAACAGACTTCCATAGAGATTCGGGATGCAATACTAAATACCCATGAGGAATATGTGGACAGTTTAGAACGGGCTTATGACAATACAGAGGAAAGGAGCAAAAAAGAGTATGGCACAGACATATAATCTTATTTCAATCGCAGCCTTTTTCGCAGCGGGGATTAGTCTGGTGGTGACGGTGGTGTGTTGGTTTCGTTTCAAGATACCAAAGATTATGGGAGAACTGAGTGGACGGACAGCGAAGAAATCCATTGCACAGATGAGGGAAGAGAATGAAAAAAGAGGCAGAGAGATTTTTCATCCTGTCCCATCAGAAGTAAAGGATATACCACAGATTACCATCCATAAGGAGGTTACGAAAGAGACAGGACAGACGGAACTGTTAGCGTATGAGACAGAAATTCTAGAGGAAGAACGTGTAGAACAGACAGAGTTTTGTATGATTCAGGATATTGTTCTGATACATACGG
>JBJELL010000326.1:0-1704 GCA_051879115.1 Lachnospiraceae bacterium | reverse complement strand
GCGAGGATGTGCACTCGCGTGAGAGGAAGATGTCAGCTAAAGCTGACCACGCTCGGCACGCAAAGTGTGCGAGCCCCTCATGAATGAGGGGGTGGGGAGCTGATGTGTGCTTGCCCACTTTGTTATTTTTATAAAAAATTTAGAATTCTTTTAAGAAATAGCCATAGGAATCCCTTTAAATCGTGCTATAATATAGAGAAATGAGAGGGAATTAAGATGAAGTTAAAAACAAGATTAATCATTGCTTTTTGTATCTTTATTTTTATACCAATGATCTTAACAGGGGGCGTGATAGCCGTACTTTATAAGACGCAGGCACCGGTATTTATGCAGGCAAAGGATGTGCTGATTGATATTGGTCTTTCCGTAGGGATGATATTGATTCTTACTGCAATTATGATGACTGCCTGGGTTTACAGAGCGATTGTAGATCCGGTTAAGAAGCTGGGTGTAGCTGCACGAAATATCAAGGATGGCAACCTTGATTTTGAGATTGAAGTAGTTGGAAATGATGAGATTAGTGAGCTGTGTCAGGACTTTGAGAAGATGAGGGAGCAGCTTAAGCAGTCTTCAGAGGAACGGATAAGAAATGAAAAGGAGAACCGGGAATTAATCAGTAATATTTCCCATGACCTTAAGACACCGATTACAGCGATTAAGGGATATGTGGAAGGAATTATGGATGGAGTGGCAGATACACCGGAGAAGATGGATAAATATGTCCGTACCATTTATAACAAGACCAATGAGATGGATTTGCTGATTAATGAGCTGACGATATATTCTAAGATTGATACGAACCGTATCCCCTATAACTTCAGTAAGATTAATGTGGCAGATTACTTTAATGACTGCATTGAAGAGATTGGACTGGATTTGGATTCTAAGGGAATCGGATTATCTTATATTAACTATGCAGAGGATGATATTCTTGTTATCATGGACCCGGAGCAGATTCGCCGTGTGATTCACAATATTATTAACAATTCCGTGAAGTATCTGGATAAGGAAAATGGTTTTATCAATATCCGGGTACGGGATGTGGGAGATTTCGTGCAGTTTGAGTTCGAGGACAACGGCAGGGGAATTGCAGCGAAGGATCTTCCGTACATATTTGAGCGTTTTTACCGGGCGGAGAAGTCGAGAAATTCGGCAACCGGTGGAAGTGGTATCGGTTTATCCATTGTGAAAAAAATCATTGAAGATCATGGAGGTAAGATTTGGGCGACGAGTAAGGAGTCAAGTGGAACGACCATGTATTTTGTGATTCGGAAATATCAGGAGGTGCCAAATGAGTAAGATTTTAATTATTGAAGATGAGGTCGCCATTGCGGATTTAGAGCGTGATTATCTGGAACTGAGCGGCTTTACGGTGGAGATAGAGAACACGGGAGATGTGGGTCTAGCAAGGGCATTAGCAGAAGAATTTGATTTATTCATACTGGATTTGATGCTTCCGGGAGTAGACGGGTTTGAAATCTGTAAGCGTATCCGGGATGAGAAGAATACGCCGATTCTGATGGTGTCTGCAAAAAAAGAGGATATTGATAAGATTCGGGGATTAGGATTAGGAGCGGATGACTATATTACAAAACCATTTTCTCCAAGTGAGTTAGTGGCAAGGGTTAAGGCACATCTGGCACGTTATGAAAGACTGATTGGCAGCAGTGCAGAGGTGCGTAACATCATTGAGATTCGTGGAAT
>JBJELL010000325.1:2001-6855 GCA_051879115.1 Lachnospiraceae bacterium | reverse complement strand
ATGAACTGTTTTAAGAAAAGCAATGAGTAATTTTCCTCTTTTTTTTGATGATTTACATAAAGATACCACATATCGAAAAAGTGTTCTTTTTGTCCACCATATCTTGTAACATTCTCTTAAAATATTTTTAATATTTTTTGTAAGAACACAGGATTTACATAACTTTCAAATAATATTCCGACTATCATAATGAGCGTCAATATTCCTGCCTGCATGAGATATTCTTTTTTTCCTGTAGGTATCCCTTCCTTTACATTTTTAAAAACTTTCAAAAACAACAGATACCATATCAGATAAAAAATATAATGTGGAAATAAAAAACCACCCACATAGACAAGCCCTTTCCATCCAAAGTTGGTAATCGCCATAACACATAAAAAACCAAAGGAGGCACCAAAATAAGATACAAATACCACCTGGGTTAAGATTCCCGCTAAGGTAAAACTAAGCAGTACTAAAAGAATCAAAATCGGTATCCGTTTCTCTAAAATATATAAAAGCAGATTTGTACCGTCCACCTTTGTATATTTTAACTGCTGAATATAGTATTCATTCAGCATAAAAAAACGGTTTTTAGAATTCTCACCTAACAGATTTGCCCACAAAATTCCCACAAAAAAAGTAAGGAAAAACACCATGTCCAAATGATACACGGTGATTTTCCTCCCCTCGCTCTTTTTCGGTCTTACATAATACTTCTCTCTTCTTACCATTATCATATCCCCTAATTGTTCTTAAAACAATCTATGGGACATCATTTCAAAATATTCATGTACTATTTTTGATTCCGCAGATTCTGATATGCCAAAAGACCTGCTACCGTCTTTCCATCCTGAATTTCGCCTGCATAAATCTTTTCTATCAGTTCTTCTATAGAAAATACCTCTGCCTCTATTTCCTCTGCCGCATCCAGATTCTGTTTTGTCGGCGTTAAATCTTCTGCTAAGTAGATGTCAATAGATTCATTGCAGAATGCCACTGTGGTTTTCAATGACAAAAGCTTTGTCATCTTTCCCGCAAGATATCCTGCCTCTTCTTCTAATTCTCTTTTCGCACAAATCATGGTATCTTCCGTTACACTGTCCCTTGAACCTGCCGGGATTTCTAAAGTCTTACGCTCTAATGCCGGGCGGTACTGATGTACCATGAGCACCTTTCCATCTTCCACTACCGGTACCACCGCAGCGGCTCCCATTCGATGTTCTACATAATCCCAGATTTCCACGTCTCCGTTTGGCAGCTGCATTTTATCAGTATAGATATCTAAAATGGCACCATGCTTTACTAATGTTCTTTCTAATCTTTTGATTTTATATTCCATTTCTTTCCTCCTGACTTTTCCATATCTCGAAATATTATAATGCACTTTCCCATATATTGAAAAATGGAGATGTCTCACGACATCTCCATTTCTTGTTATGATTATTTCGCATAGTCCGTTACTCTGGACTCACGAATTACGTTTACTTTGATCTGTCCCGGATATTCTAATTCAGCTTCAATCTGTTTTGAAATATCACGTGCCAGTAATACCATATCTGCATCGCTGACCTGATCAGGAACTACCATAACTCGAATCTCTCTACCTGCCTGAATAGCAAAAGATTTGTCTACTCCTTTGAAACCATTTGTTATATCTTCTAACTGTTTTAAACGATTGGAATATGTTTCCAGAGTCTCTCTACGTGCACCCGGACGAGCAGCACTGATGGTATCGGCTGCCTGTACTAAGCATGCTATTAAAGATTCCGGCTCCACATCCCCATGATGGGATTCTACCGCATTAATAACGATTGGGGATTCTTTGAACTTTCTACAAAGTTCCACACCAATCTGAATATGTGAACCTTCCTGCTCATGGTCTACGGATTTACCGATATCGTGTAACAGACCTGCACGTTTTGCAGTTCTGACATCGACACCTACTTCCGCTGCCAGCAGTCCGGCTAACTGTGCAACTTCAATCGAATGTTTCAATGCATTCTGTCCATAACTTGTTCTGAACTTCATTTTACCAAGTAAGCGAACCAGTTCCGGATGAATTCCGTGAACACCTACTTCTAAGGTAGCTGCCTCACCTTCTTCACGAATCATTGTCTCTACTTCTTTTTGTGCCTTTTCGACCATCTCTTCAATCCTTGCCGGATGAATACGACCGTCCACAATTAATTTTTCTAATGCTATCCTTGCTACCTCTCTTCGGATTGGATCAAATCCTGAAAGGATAACAGCTTCCGGAGTATCATCAATAATTAAGTCCACACCTGTCATTGTTTCTAATGTACGGATATTACGTCCTTCTCTACCGATGATTCTTCCCTTCATTTCATCGTTTGGAAGCTGAACAACAGAAATGGTGGTCTCAGCAACATGGTCTGCTGCACATTTCTGAATGGCAGTTACCACATATTCTCTCGCCTTTTTACCAGCCTCTTCCTTTGCTTTGCTTTCCATTTCCTTGATTAACTTTGCAGTATCAATTTTAACATCGTCTTCAATGGTTTTTAAAAGATATTCTTTCGCCTGTTCGGAGGTAAGTCCTGAGATTCTTTCCAGTTCCTGTACACGTTCTTCATGTAATCTTGCAACTTCTTCTTTTTCCCTGTTAATCTCTTCTTCTTTTGCTGCAAATCCAGCTTCGCGTTTTTCAACAGATTCCAGCTTACGGTCAATGTTCGCTTCCTTCTGTTCGATACGGCGTTCATTTCTCTGAATCTCGGCTCTGCGTTCCTTGATTTCCTTATCCAGTTCATTCTTCGCACGAATGGACTCTTCCTTGATCTCAAGAGAGGATTCACGCTTCTTTGTCTCAGCAGTCTTTACTGCTTCGTCAATAATCTCGCGTGCTTTCTCTTCCGCACTTCCGATCTTCGCCTCAGCAACCTTCTTGCGATAGGATGTTGTAATTGCAGCTGTAAGTACAGCAGTAATAACAAAGGTAACTATAACAGCAATGATCACTTCTAGCACAGGAGCACCTCCTTTATTCAATTTTCATTGTACATATAACAAAATTTTTCACTTTCTCTGTCATAAATAACAACAGTTAAATTTTATACTTTATTTGGTATTATGTCAAGTATTCTGAACGCATCACATACAAGATATCTGAACTTTGATAACCTTTTCGTAAAAGAAACTGATAGACTTTGTTCGCTTCCTGTTTAGTCATATCTGCATGATAGCCCTTTTTCTCTAAAAGTCTTTGAATAGCTGCCTTTTCATCGGCATTGCCTTCTTCTTCAAACGCCTGCTCAATAATCTGCTTAGAAATCCCTTTTTGTAGCAAATCCTGCTGTAATCTGCGTCTGCTCTTTTTCTCCTGCTGATAACGGATGTAATTGCAGGCATAGCGAAAATCGTCCACATAATGATATTTTTTAACATAAGCAATGGCGTCATCAATGACCTCTTTTGGATACTCATTCTGCTTTAGCTTCTCACGAAGCTGGTATTCGGTTCTCTCCTGTCTTTCTAGCAGATGCATTGCCCGTTTCTTTGCACGCTTTCCCACTACCTCATAGAGCAGTTTCTGATAGAGGTCATCGGATATCTGTATTCCCTCTTTTAAGTCGCAGGAAGACACCTCTCCTTTATAGAGTAAAAGTTTCATTCCGTTTTCAAAAAACAGTCTTCTTCTTCCCTTTTCTAATACTTCAATCCGTTCTATATACATCTCTCTATCTTTGCACCTTTTCTACTTCTGCTTTTCTTCCTATTCTTCTGTCAAGGTTTCTTCTTTTGAAGATTTTTCATCTACCGATTCATCCTCTACAGCTCCATCTAACTGGTAATGGTCACGCACCTTCTGTTCTACCTCATCACAAATCTGCGGATTCTCTTTTAAGAACTTCTTCGCATTCTCACGTCCCTGTCCAATCTTCTCCCCATTATAGGCATACCATGCACCGGATTTGTTAATGACATTGATTTCTGCTGCCAAATCTAAGATATCTCCCTCTTTTGAAATACCCTGACCGAACATGATATCAAATTCCGCTTCTTTAAATGGTGGTGCCACCTTATTCTTTACCACCTTAATACGGGTTCTGTTACCAATAATCTCTCCTGCCTGCTTTAAGGATTCAATTCTACGCACATCCAGACGAATGGAAGAATAGAACTTCAATGCACGTCCTCCGGTAGTGGTCTCCGGATTTCCAAACATCACTCCCACCTTCTCACGAAGCTGATTGATAAAGATTACAATACAATTCGATTTGCTGATAACGGAAGTCAGCTTACGAAGTGCCTGTGACATCAATCTTGCCTGAAGACCCACATGAGAATCTCCCATATCACCGTCAATCTCAGCCTTTGGAACAAGGGCTGCAACGGAGTCTACGATAATGATATCTACTGCACCGGAACGTACCATTGTCTCCGTAATCTCAAGAGCCTGCTCTCCACTGTCCGGCTGTGAGATATAAAGGTTGTCGATGTCCACTCCGATATTCTTTGCATATACCGGGTCTAAAGCATGCTCTGCATCAATAAATCCGGCAATTCCACCTCTTTTTTGCACCTCGGCTACCATATGTAAAGCTACCGTTGTCTTACCGCTGGATTCCGGTCCATAGACTTCTACTATTCTTCCTCTTGGAACACCGCCAAGTCCCAGTGCAATGTCCAGACTTAGGGAACCGGTTGGAATGGTCTCCACATTCATATCTGCCTGAGACTCTCCTAATTTCATAATGGAACCTTTTCCATACTGCTTCTCAATCTGTATAATCGCCGCATCTAATGCTTTTAATTTATCTTCTTTTGCCATTTTTCTTTCTCCTTTATGAACGTATGTTCGTTAATCTGTTCTAATCATATTATACTTTTTAGGGATTGTCAACCGATTTT
>JBJELL010000325.1:0-1901 GCA_051879115.1 Lachnospiraceae bacterium | reverse complement strand
ATTGCTTCTTTGCTCTGCAAACCGGACACTCTTTCTTTGAAAATTCCATCTTTCATGACAATCAGCGTTGGAATATTCATAATCTGATATTTTAAAGCAAGGGCTGCTTCTTCATCCACATTTACCTTTCCGACCTTTACGGTATCGCCTAATTCTTCTGCTGCCTCGTCCACAATCGGAGACTGCATCTTACACGGACCACACCATTCTGCCCAAAAGTCCAGTAATACCGGAACTTTACTTTCTAAAACTTCTTTTTCAAAATTGTCACTTGTAATGTCGATTACTTTCATAGGTTCCTCCTTAATTTCTTCCGAATTCTTCTAATTCCAGTCCTTCGTTACGTTCTAATACCATCCCCACACTCCATGCGTTGATAAAGAGTAAGAGCGGATTTCCCTTTAAGTCCTGAATTTTTTTCATATCGGATGTTCCTGTTAATTTATCTAAATCAATTTCTTTGTTCTTTATCCATCTAATATGCTCATATGGCAGATTTTCCATACGGATTTCTACATTGTATTCATTTTCCAAGCGGTATTTTAAAACATCGAACTGCAAGACACCGACTACACCTACAATAATCTCTTCTAATCCGGTGTTATACTCCTGAAAAATCTGAATTGCTCCCTCTTGTGCAATCTGTGTGATTCCCTTTACAAACTGCTTTCTTTTCATGGTGTCTACCTGCCGTACTCTTGCAAAATGTTCCGGTGCAAAGGTTGGGATTCCCTCATACTGAAATGGTTTTGCCGCCGTGGTCAGAGTATCTCCTATGGAAAAGATTCCCGGATCAAACACGCCGATGATATCTCCTGCAAAGGCTTCCTCTACGATATGACGCTCCTGTGCCATCATCTGCTGAGGCTGGGAGAGACGAATCTTTTTGCCTCCCTGAATGTGCATAACCTCCATACCGGCGTCGAACTTGCCAGAGCAGATTCTCATAAAGGCAATACGGTCTCTGTGTGCCTTATTCATATTCGCCTGAATCTTAAAGACAAAGGCGGAAAAATCCTCCGAAAACGGACTGATTTCACCGATATCCGACTTTCTAGGAAGTGGTGAATAGGTCATCTGTAAAAAATGCTGCAAGAAAGTCTCCACACCGAAATTTGTCAAAGCAGAACCGAAAAATACCGGTGAGAGTTCTCCTTTTGATACCATTTCCTGATCAAATTCCGCACTTGCTCCGTCTAAAAGCTCAATCTCATCTAAGAGCTGGCTCATATAGTCTTCCCCAAGTTCCTCTTTTAATGCCGGGTCATCTAAGGCAATCTCTCTTTGCTCCCCTTCCTTTGTTCCCTTTAAGGTATCGGAAAAGGTCATAACCTTCTTCGTATTCCGGTCATAGACACCTTTAAAATCTTTTCCTGAACCGATAGGCCAGTTAATCGGACAGGTCTCAATTCCAAGCTCTTTTTCAATCTCGTCTAACAGCTCAAAAGTGTCATTTGCATCCCTGTCCATCTTATTGATAAAGGTAAAAATCGGGATGTGACGCATAACACAGACCTTGAATAGTTTTCTAGTCTGTGCCTCAACCCCCTTCGATGCATCAATGACCATAACGGCAGAATCTGCCGCCATCAAAGTACGATAAGTATCCTCTGAGAAGTCCTGATGTCCCGGAGTATCCAGGATATTGATACAGTAGCCTTCATAGTTAAACTGCAATACGGAAGAAGTAACGGAAATACCTCTTTCCTTTTCAATCTCCATCCAGTCGGAAACCGCATGGCGTGCCGTTGCCTTTCCCTTTACGGAACCGGCAAGGTTGATTGCGCCTCCATAGAGCAGGAATTTTTCAGTCAATGTGGTTTTTCCCGCATCCGGGTGGGAAATAATTGCAAATGTTCTTCTTTTTTCTATTTCTTTTCTTAAATCAGCCAAAATTCTTC